>DASCNF010000124.1:0-25346 GCA_036011345.1 Rhodospirillales bacterium
GGAACCGCAAAATCCGGCCCATAAGCCCGCATCAGCCGCACAAATCCTCAAAACCGGAAAATCCATCATCCAAACCCACAGGCCCGCCACATAGAAAAATCAGCAAGCGTTTTTACACAGCCTGGACCCAAAGCGGACAGCAGCTGATCTACCGAAAATCAGCGATTTCAATACATCCGCTTTTTCATGTGATTGAAATTCGCCCGGGTTCAGTTGTTCGCGACCAGTACTTTCGCCATAACGGGCGCTGGCGGCAAAACCAATTGCGGCCTTGACACCCCGCGACTGTGATCAAATATTGTGATCACAGTCGCGGGGTCACGGGGCCGCGGGCCCACGCTGGCGGCAGCCATTGCGGAAACGGACACCATGCGGACCTTGATCGAGCACCTGGAATTCGCCCTTACCGTCGACGCCGGGGACCGGGTCGTCAGGGACGCGGCCCTGGTCATCGACGATGGCGCCATCGCCGACATCGGCCCGACATCGGAGGTGTTGGCCCGCCACGATCGCGCCTCGTTCCCCGAGGTCATCGACGGCCGGCTGAGGGGCATCTGTCCCGGCTTCGTCGATACCCACGTGCATCTTTCCGAGACCCTGTCGAAAGCGGTCTTTCCCGATAACCTCGCCACCCGCGCCTGGGTCTTCCACTGGGCCAAGCCCTTCTATGCCCATGTCGGGCCGGAGGACGAGTACTGCAGCGTACTCCTGTCGGTCACCGAAATGCTGCGCGCCGGCACCACGTGCCTGCTCGACATGGGGGCCCAGAATGACCCCGGGATCACGGTACGCGCCCTGGAGAAGACGGGCATCCGCGGCATCACCGGGCGCCACGCCGCCGACGTCAAACCCGAGAAAGTCCCCGACGGCTGGTCTGAGGAAATGGTCAAGCACCACTTCTTCGACAACGCCGAACAGGCCCTCGAAACCCTCGAGGCGTGCGTCTGGGAATACAACAACTCAGCCAACGGGCGCATCCGCTGCTGGGTCAACATCGAAGGCAAGGAGCCGTGCAGCCTGGAACTTCATGTCGGCGCCCGCGCCTTGGCCGAGAAGCTCGGGGTGGGGACCACCTACCACATCGCCACCTCAATCGAGGAGGCGCGGGTTTCGGAAAAGAAATACGGGGTGTGGCCGATCACCCGCATTGCCGAACAGGATGGGCTGGGCGCCAACCTTATCCTCGCCCACGCCGTCGCAGTTACCGACGACGAAGTGGCGCTATTGGCCGACCACGACACCAAGGTGGCGTTCTGTCCCTCCACCTCGCTCAAGCTCGGCAAGGGCGCCACCTGCATCGGCAAGTACCCGGAGATGGTGGATGCCGGGGTCACGGTCGGGCTCGGCACCGACGGCGTCTCGGCATCGGGCAACCTCAACCTCATGCGCCAGGTCTATGTGATCGCCGGGCTGTTCAAGGACGCGCGGCTCGATGCCGAGCAGGTGGGCGCGAAGAAGGCCCTGCGCATGGCGACCATCGAAGGGGCGCGGGCGCTCGACTGGGACTCGGAGATCGGTTCGTTGGAAAAGGGCAAGAGGGCCGACTTCGTCGTCTTCGACCTCGACCACATCGAATGGACGCCCTACGACGATCCCTTGCAGGCCCTCGTCTGGTCGGCCTCGTCGGCGACCATCGCCGAAACCTGGGTCGACGGCCGGCCGCTCTTCAAGGACGGCCGCGTACAGACCATCGACGAGGCGGACCTGCGCATCGAGGCGCGCCGACGCGCCGCCGAAATCTCGGCACGCGCCGGGCTACAGCGAGCCAACGTGCCGACCAAGACGACACTCTACGATTAGGACCTACCTGATCCCCCCCGTCTTCTCGTACCACGCGGCGTAGCAGGCGCGGCCCTCGTCGCGCAGGCTGTCGACGCGCTCCGCCTTGAAGGCGCGCTCTTCGATGGGCCTGGCAAGATCTGCGAACATAGCATTGTCGTCGAAGCCGATCTCCTCGCCGTCCTCGGCGGTGGCGGCGTAATAGACCTTGTCGATCTTCGCCCACAAGATGGCGGCGCTACACATCGGGCACGACGCGCCGTTGACGTACATGGTGCAGCCCGAAAGATCATGGGTGCCGAGCGCCTCGCCGGCGCGGCGGATGGCCATCACCTCGGCATGTGCCGTCGGGTCGTTCAGGTGCGGCACCTCGTTGGGGCCCTCGGCGATGATCTCGCCGTCCTTGACGACGACGGCGCCGAAGGGCCGGCCGCGCCCCGATTGGAAGGTCTCGTAGGCCACCTCGATGGCGCGGCGCAGGAAACGTTCTTTGGTCGCTTGGTCGGGCATTGCTTGCTCTCCTTGGCGGTGCGGGGGCTCTCAGGTGTCGGGTCGGGTCAGACATTGGCCGCGGCCAAACGCGTCCTCGTCGACCTCGCCGTTCTCATAAACCACGCGGCCGCGCGAAACGGTGAGGACCGGCCAGCCCTTGAGCTTCATGCCCTCGTAAATGCAGGTGCCGTGTCCGTCGTGCACAACCTGGCGCTCTTCGTCGATATCGACGATAACAAGATCGGCGTCGCTGCCGACCTCCAGCGAACCCTTGTTGGGGTAGAGCCCGAAGCGCTTGGCCGGCGCGAACGAATTCATGCGCACCAGCTCGGTGAGGGGCAGCCCCCGTTCGTGCACCCCGTGGTGCAACAGGAGCGCCGTCTCCCAGGGGAAGGTGACGATTCCGGGAAGTTCGTCCCACAGGTCCTCGCCCTTCTTGGGGAAGAACGGCACGTGGTCGCTGCCGATGCTCCACACGGTGCCCTTCAGCATGGCGTCCCACAGGCCCTCGAGCTGCTCGCGGTCGCGCAAGGGCGGCGAGATCTTGGCCCGCATGTCGAGGTCCTCGTCGTAGGCGGTGCGCGTCAGGTAGTGCGGGCAGGTCTCAATGGTGACGTCGAGGCCGCGCCCGCGCGCTTCCGCCGCCAGCACCGGACCCGCCGCCACCGAGGTGTGCACCACGTGCAGCGGGCACCCGGTCTTCTCGGCCAGGAAGATCATGCGCTTGATGGTCTCCTCCTCGCAAAAGGCGGGGCGCGATTCGGTGTAGGCGCCGAGGTCCTGGCGCCCGGTGGCGACGACCTCGTCTTTGATCCAGCGCGCGATCTCGGTGTTTTCGCAGTGCACGGAAACGACGCCGCGGGGCAGACTCCGCACCTGCAGCATGGTGGCGTAGACCCAGCCGTCGTTGGCGGGCACGATGCCGATGGGGTTTTCCGGCTCATAACCGAAATAGAGCTTGAAGGACTGCACGCCGGTCTCTTGGGCGATGCGCGGGATTTCACGGATGTGCTCCTCGCGCTGGATGCCGAAGTGGAAACCGAAGTCGACACACGCGTTGGCCTCGCCCGCCGCCCGCCGCTCCTCGTAGAACTCGATGTAGGAAGGCTTCAGGTTGCGGATATAGAGGACCACCGTGGTCAGGCCGCCCTGTGCCGCCGCCGCCGTCTCGGTCTGCATGTCCTCGTCGAACGGGTAGTTGACGCCGAGGTGGCAGTGTGGGTCGATGGCGCCCGGCATCAGGCAGCGGCCTTCGGCGTCGATCTCGCGGTGGCTCGGCGGAAGCGCATCATCGGAGGCAGCCATGATGATCTTGCCGCCGCTGACCGCGACACCGCCCTGGAACTCGCCCATGTGGTCGATGACCCGGGCGCCACGGATGACCAGGTCTGCTTTCATTGTGCGTCTCCCATGATTTTTTCGATGCGCTCGCGGATGCCCTTCCACTGGCTGGCGCCGACGGTGACCGGGGCGCGGCGTCCCAAAGCACGCGCCCACACCGCCTTGAGGTCGATGGCACGGGCGTGGTCGAGGTCGACGCCGCCCGGCGGCGCGCTGAGGTCGGCGACGAAGGCGTGGCGCGGCAGTGCGTCCAGCACCGCCGCCGTGACCACGGGTGCCGGCACCGTCGACAGAAGGATATCGAGGGTGGGTGCTATGCCGGGCAGTTCTTCGAGCGGATGAGTTTCGGCGCCGAGCCCATGGGCGGCGGCGCGTTGCACCGGATTGCGCGCGAACAAATGCACTTCTGCGCCGAGCACAACGAGGGTGCGCGTCAACATGCCTCCGGTATTGCCATAACCGACGACGCCGATGGCGGACTTGTGGATGGTCACTTCGGTGTTCTCGATCACCACCCTGATCGCCGCCTCGACGATGGCCGGCATGCGCAGCAGCATCAGTTCCTGGTCCGATTCGTACTCGTGCAGGCCGAGGCCGAGGTCCGATGCCGCCGCCTTCACGCCGGCGTCCGCCGTGCCCATGATGATGTGGGCGCCAGCTTTGAGGGCGGACAACAGATCGGCGTCGGGCACGATGGTCTCGGTGGCGAACAGGCTGCCGTCGGATCCCATGCCCGGGATCGGAAAGAGTGCGAAGTCGGCGCCGTCGAGCGCCGCCCTGGCGTCGGCAGCGAGATCGACCCCGGCGATGCCGCCGTCCGGCCACGGAAAGCCGAAAGCGCGCACCCTTGCGCCGGTCTCGGCGGCGAGGCGGGCTATTTCGCGCTCGCGTTCGTCGCCGCCGACCACGGCTATGTCGAGTTGCTTCCAGTTCATGATTTTCCCCGTACGTGTCGCAGGAGGGCGTCGCGGTCAAGCCCGGCGATGCCCATGCGCGCCGCCGTCCGCCCAGTGGCGTAAAAATCCCTCCCCGTCAGCGTCGCGCCGAGGCGCAAGAGCGCACTCGCCACCGGCGTCTCCACCCCCGCCGCCCGGGCCAGGGCCAGGAACGGTACCAGACCGTGGCCGAAGTCCTCCATATAATAGCGGTGGTCGAACGAATGGGGGGCCTTGATCTTGGCATTGGCGGCGCCGCCGCTCACCGCATGCACGAGATCGCCGGCCTCGGCGTCAGCCGCCTCGACGGTGCCGATGGCGGCCATTTCCTCGACGATCGGCGGCAGCTCGTGGCCGAAGGCGCCGGCCACGGCGAGCCTTTCCCCATCGAGCGCGGTCATGACGCGGGCCACGCCCGGCGTCATCCCCTCGACGTAGAACGTGAAGCCGCCACCGGTCGCTTCCACCCACGACGCCCCCAGCACGGCGCCCGGCGGGTGCAGGACGAGGTTGGCATTGGCCAGACTGGTGGCCAGGACGTCGGCCCCGGATACCGCCGCTGGAAAGAGCGCCTGCGCCGCCTTCACCGCCGCGCCGGCGCCCGGCATGCCGGCCACCCAGACGCGCCCGGCGGCGCCAGTAACGGTGACGGCGCTGGGCTCGGGCTTGCGCGCCACGTAGGTCAGGGTCGAGAACTCGGCGATCGGCGGCGGCGCCAGATGCGCCTCGACGAAGGCGTTGTGGACCTCGAGTGCGCCGCCGGTCTGGCCTGGATTGAGGACGATCGGTACCCCGGTCGCGTCGGCTTCCGCCAAGGCGCCGGCGACGGCGGCGTGGGCCAGGGTGGGCAGGCAAACGACGATCACGTCGGCCCCCGCGATGACGTCTTGAAGATCGGTGGAAATGCGTTCGGGCGTCACCCGGCCATTGCCGAGCACCCCTTCGTAGACGATTGCGCCCTCGGCCCGGATGGCCTCGATGGTTTCCGGCGAGCGGTTCCAAAGGCGGATGGCATGCCCATTGCCGCTCAACTCGGCGGCTGCCGCCAAGCCGCCCGCTCCGCCACCAAGAATGGCGACGACGCTCATCACAGCGCCCCAAAAAGGGGATTGCGCCTGAATTTTTCCGGAAAATGCTGTGTCATCGGGCTTCGCGGCGCGCAACTAAGCACTTGAATTCCCCAACCGATTGTGATCACATTGTGTGATCACAATCGGTTGGGCGTCAAGCGCCTTGAGGCACGGATTCGCAGCGCGGCGCGCGGCCTTCCGACGGCCATTTGTCAGAGGATATCCCGTCCCCCATGGAAGTCGTTCATATTCCCGACGTGCCGTTGCGGCCCATAACACGAACCCAGGACGGCACCCTGCAACAGCAGGTCTATGAGGAGCTGCGCCACAGCCTCATGGTCGGGGCTTTCATTCCGGGGCAGGCGGTGACCCTGCGCTCCCTGGCCGGTCGGCTGGGGACCAGTCCGATGCCCATCCGCCAAGCGATCAATCGGCTGATCGCCGAACACGCTCTCGAGATGCTTCCCAACCGCTCGGTGGTGGTCCCCCGCATGACCAAGCAAAAGTTCGCCGAGCTCAGCATGTTGCGCCAGACCCTCGAGGGCATGGCGGCGGCGGAAGCGTCGCGCCACGCCAAGCCGGCGCTCGTGAAAAAGCTGGAAAAGGTAAACGCCGAGCTCCAGCGGGTGGTCGAGCGGCGCGACGTCTTGCGCGTTCTCGACCTCAACCAGCAATTTCACTTCGCCATCTACCAGGCATCGACATATCAGCTTCTGGTTCCGATGATCGAGTCGCTTTGGCTGCAGGCCGGGCCGTTCATGTACTACTCCCTGTCCGGACCCTCGGTGCGCTGGGACACCTCCCGTCACAAGGAGGCCATTACCGCCATCGCGGCCGGCGACGCCAAGGCCAGCCGCCGGGCCATCGAAGGGGATATCGGCGCCATGGCCGAGTATTTGCTGGAGAACATCTTATTCAGCCCCTGAGCGACGGTCGCCGTGGCGGGGGCGCCGGGTGCGATCGGGCCACGGGCGGTCGCCGGGGATTGTTGGGCGAGGCGGGCTTGGCGCGCTTCGCCGACGCCGCCCTCGCCGTCGCCGAGCATCCGGTGGCGGCGCCGGCACTGGCCCTGATCGGCGAAACGTGCGGGCGCGCCGCCGGGGACGCCAGGGGCGCGCCGTTCGGGTTGCTGTCCGGCATCCATAACCCCTTCGGGTTGGCCGGGCGCATGGTTGATAGCTGGGGGCTGCTCGATATCTGCCAATCGCCCGCCATCGTCGATGCGGTCGAGGCCTTGATCGGCCCCGACATCGTGCTCTGGGAGAGCGAGTTGATCGGCCAGCCGCCGGGTCCGCCCCCATCGGCGCCCCACCACGATCCTGGCGTGTGGCCGATCGATCCTCCCGGTGGCGTCACCGTGCGCATCGCCATCACCGGGTCGGGCCCGGCCACCGGCGGCCTCCGGTACGTGCCGCGCGGCGGCTCGGGGTCATGCGATCTTCGCTTGCGCCCGGGTGACGTGGTATTCCACGAAAGCCGGCTCCGCGTCGCCAATCACGAGAACCGCGGCGCCACGGCGGGCGCCGAATATCTCATCCGCTACATGGCGGCGGGCGCCCGCTACGTGCGCGATGCGGACTTTTCGGCGAACCGCCGCGCCGCCCACAAGGCGCCCCTCGTCAACTTCGCGCGGCGCCCGATCTGGCTGGTGCGCGGCGAAGACCTGGCCGGCAACGATTTCGTCACCGGTTTTGCGGCGCCGGTCGGCCAGTGGGCCGAGGCGCGCTGGTAGGTGATGCTATACTGCGACCGTCGGGGAGAAATCGACGCGCCGTAGAGGAGGTTCCACGATGCCCGTTGTGACAGTCGAGATGTGGCCGGGGCGCTCGGTCGAGCAGAAGCGCCTGTTGACCAAGGCGATCACCGACGCCATGATCGAGCATGCCGACGCCAAGCCCGATGCCCTGCACGTCATCATTCACGAGGTGCCGCTGGAGAATTGGGCGCGCGCCGGCGTCCTCGGGGTCGACAGAAAGGGAGGATAAGCCATGAGCCTGGATCTCCTCGACCCGGCGAATTCGGCGCTTCTCGTCATCGACATGCAGAACGGCTTCTGCCACGAGCGCGGCACGCTCGGCGTCTCGGGCGTCAACATCAAGCCGGCCATCAAGGCGATCCCCGTCGTGAAGTCGCTGGTAAAGAGCTTTCGGGCTGCCGGGTTGCCCGTGCTGTGGACGGTGCAGGAACACTTCGCTACCGACGCCAAGCGCGATCGCAAGAGGTTGCCTTCGCACACAGCGAAGCGCAAGAAGGTCGCGTCCCTGGCCGGCACCTGGGACGCTCGTCTCGTCAGGGAGTTGGCCCCCTTGGCCGACGACCCGGCACTGATCATCTACAAACACCGCTTCGGGGCGTTCTACGAGACGCGATTGCAGCAGATGCTCGAGATGCTCGGGGTCGGGGCGCTCTTCGTGTGCGGTACGACGGCCAATGCCTGTGTCGAAACGACGCTGCGCGAGGCTTACCTGCGCGATTACGACGTGGTCGCCGTCACCGACGCCATCGCCGGCATCAACCGGGCCTGGGAGAAGACGGCGCAAGAGGTTTGGCAGCAATACCTGTGCGCCCTCACCAAATCGAAAAAGGTCGCGGGCTGGCTCGACGCTAAGACCCGGCCAGCCCCTCTCGGCCTCGCCCACATGCTCTTGCAGGTCAGCGACATGAAGCGCGCCAAGCGCTTCTACGTGGAC
Organism: Rhodospirillales bacterium; assembly: GCA_036011345.1. Lineage (GTDB taxonomy): Bacteria > Pseudomonadota > Alphaproteobacteria > Rhodospirillales > JASLQF01 > JASLQF01. The sequence goes on from DASCNF010000124.1 coordinate 8,308, forward strand.
ATCCTCGGCTTCGAGGTGAAGCCCGATGCCGTGCCCCTCGCCGACGGGCGCCCGCTCATCGTCACCAAGCAGGGCCTGGGGCTGACCGGCGGCGGGCCCGGCGACAGCAAGCAACTCGACCACTTCGCCTTCGAGGTGCGGGGCGTCGCCGAATTGGCGGCGCGCGCCCGCAAGGCCAAGGTGCCGGTGGTACGCAAGCTCGGCCCCGGGGCCTACGGCTTGACCATCTATCTCGCCGATCCGGACGGCAACACGGTGGAGCTTTTCGAGGTCGTCGACTAGCCCGGCGCCCGGTTAGTTTTACGCAGCGTATTGCCTATTCGACACGGTCGAGTCTGAGACCCGCCCCTACATCCAACAGATCGCGTAGGGGCCGGTCTCAAACCGGCCCGCTGCCGGTGATTACATCTAAACGGAATCCCCGCCAGCCCGGCGCCGGAGCGAGCACGTCTTCAGTGCACCGACAGCACGCCTTGGTCTTCGAAGATTTTGCGGACTTCCAGGGTGTACTCAACGAACCTGGGGTCGGAGTGGGTGGCGCTGACGCGCGGTCGCTCGAGCTCGACGTGAATGTCGCGCACCACCTCTCCGGGCCGCGGCGACAGGACCAGCACGCGGTCGGCGAGAAACACCGCCTCGTCGATGCTGTGGGTGATGAACAGGACCGTGTTGCCGATGTCTCGCCACATTTTGAGCACGTCGTAACCCATCTGCTCGCGGGTCAGGGCGTCCAGCGCCCCGAACGGCTCGTCCATCAGCAGAAGCCCCGGTTGCTGGATGAGGGCGCGGCAAATGGCGACGCGCTGGCGCATGCCGCCGGAAAGCTCGCTCGGATATTTCTTGCCGAACCCGCCGAGGCCGACCTTCTCGAGGAGCGTCTCGGCGCGCCTCCGGTATTCCGACTTGTCCCAGTGCTTGATCTCGATGGGCAGCAGCACGTTGTCGATGACCGTGCGCCAGGGCAGCAGCAGGTCGCGCTGGAAAACCACGCCGACTTCCGTGTGTGGCTTGTCCACCACTTGGCCGTCGAGGGTGACACGCCCACCGCTGGCCGGCAGCAGCCCGGCGATCAGCATGAGAAGGGTGCTTTTGCCGCAACCGCTGGGTCCGACCACCGAGACGAAGCCGCCAGGCGCGATCGACAGGTCGAGCTGGCGCAGGGCCTCGATCGCTTCGCCGGTCTGCGACTGGTAGGTCTTGTCGAGCTTGCTGATCTCGATGGCGACTCCCGACGTTTGGTTGTCCGGCACGGGCCTCTTCCCTTTAGCGGTTGCGGACGAGGATGCGCTCCGCAAACTCGACGATGTAGAACAGAAAAATGCCCATGATCGCGATGAACACCAGGGCAGCGAAGTTCAAGGGCGAGTCGAACTCGGAGCTGGCCAGAAGCTGCAGATAGCCCAATCCCTCTTCCGAAGCCACGTATTCGCCGATGACGGCGCCGATGACGGCGAGCGTGATGCCCACCTTGAGACCGCCGAAGATGCTGGGAAACGCCGCCGGAAGCCGGAATTTAACGAACGTCTGCCAGGGTGAGGCACCCATGGAACGGGCCAGGTGCACCATGTCCTTGTCCATCCCCTGCAGGCCGACCACGGTGGAGATGACGATCGGGAAGAAGGCGATGAGAAACCCGACCAGGATCTTGGGCGCCCATCCGAAGCCGAACCACAACACCAGAATCGGCGCCAAAGCCACCTTGGGCACCGTGTTGAGGATGACCAGGATCGGGTATACGGCCCTCTCGAAGAATGTCCAAGAGAAGATGCCGATCGCCAGCGGCACGCCGACAGCGATGCCGAGCACGAAGCCGTACACGGATTCTAGCAGAGTCACCTGGGTATGCTTGATGAGCTTGCCCCATTCTTCGACGATGGTGATGGCGATGACCGAGGGCTTGGGAAGGATGAGCTCGGATATGCCGGTCAGGGGCGTGATCACCTCCCAGGCGATGAGGATGACGCCGGTCAGCGCCAAGGGTGCCGTGTAGCTGGTGAGGCGGCTCCATACCCCTCCCCGGAGCATGGATGATTCATCCGCCACAGGGGCGGGCTTGGTGCGTTCGGTGTCTTCCGCCATGAACTTCCCCTCCCCGGACCCGGGTTTCACCGCGCCAAGAGTTGCGTGCCTCCGGTGGCGCTGTCAACCGGACGGCGCTCCGTGACGGATGATTCCGGCGGCCGCCGCCGGGCTCATGGCGGTGGCAACGCACACTGCCGCGGCAGCGGCGGCCAACGTCACCTGGCGATGGATGGTCATGGAATGTCCTCCCTTGTGACGATTGCTTCGAAATTCTGTTTACAGGAAGCGCGGCTTGTAGCACGCGCCCTGTTAGAGGACGGCTGATCAGGCCAGTTATCTGTGATCACAACATGTGATCACAGGCGCCTTGGCGAGTCAAGCGGGTTTGGCCGCCGATGGGGACCGCGGCGGCAGCCGGCGGGTCAGGAGAAGACGGCCTTCGAAGCTAGCGGCCGGTAACGCCGCGGTTCGAGGACGTCGGCCAGCCGTCCGCTCAAGGCCGTCGCTTCCTCGAGTAGGCTCGACTGGTCGATGGTCGTGACCTCGCCGCCGTCGACGACGAGCCGACCGGCGACCAGCACGCTCTCGACGTCGGTTCCGACGGCGTACTGGACGAGGACGGCGATAGGATTGTGACTGGGAGACAAACGGACGTTGTCGCCATCGATCACCGCGATGTCGGCCTGCTTGCCGGCTTCCAGGGAGCCGATCTCCTCGTCCCAGCTCAACGCCCGCGCCGCGTCGCGGGTGGCCATGGCGAAGGCATCTTCGGTGGTGAAGGAAAGGGGGTCGTAGAGCGGAATGCCGGTGCCCTGGGTGTGCATGGTGAAGGCGTAGCCCATGATGCGCCACAGGTCGTTGACGATGGTGTCGCAGCCGAGCCCGACGGTAACACCGGCCGAGCGCATGGCGGTGACGTTGGTGATCGCCGAGACGATGATGTTGCAGGCCAAGGGCGAGTGGGCGACCTTGGCGGCGGCCTCGGCCAGGGCCTTGATTTCACGGTCCGTCGTCAACATGGCATGAATGGCGAGGAAATTGGGACCGAGGACGCCGAGCCGCTGCAGGTGCTCGAGCGGGCGCACGCCGTTGACCGCCGCGGAGTACTCGATCTCCTCCCGATCGCGGTTGATGTGGGTCATGAGACCGGTCCCGAAGCGGTCGGCCAGATCCTTGGCCTGGACGAAGCGGTCGTCCGAGCAGGCGACGACTGTGCCTGTGTGAATCCACGGCCGCAGCCGCCCCTCGCCCTTCTGTTGCCACGTCTTGATGAATGCCTCACAGGCGGCGAGGTCGTCGGCGAGTTTCTTCGGGTCGTCTTCCTTTGACGAGCGGCCATCTACTTGATCGTAGTTGCCCGCCAGGTGCCCTTTGCGGTCGCCCTGGCCGCGCGCCATGGCGCAGCGGATGCCGCTTTCCATGACCGCGTCGGCGATCGGGCCCTCGTGGGCGACCGTGCATGTGGTCTCCGCGAGCGTCGTCACCCCCGCGCGCAGCAGTTGCGAGATCATAACGTCGGCGCTGACCCGCGCGTCGTCGCCCGACATGGCGATCTCGGCCGGGATGCAGATGCGGTAGATGTTGGGCAGGTCCTCGAGACCGAACTCGCGGACGAACCCCTGGGCGAGGTGGTTGTGGCAGTCGATGAGCCCGGGCGTCACGTAGTGACGGGGCCCGCCGAGTATCCGTTTGGCCTCGTAGCGTTCCCGGAGTTCGGCGGCCTTGCCGACGGCCGCAATGCGCTCCCCTTTGACGGCCACGGCCCCGTCCCGGATGACCCGGTCGCCGCCGTCCATGGTGATGACCGTCCCGTCGATCAGAAAATCCACGGCCTCGGGCATGGGCGTGCCTCCTCGCTCGGAGCCGCCGACGCGGGCCGGCACGCCGCCGGCTCCGCCGTCGGCGCGGCGGCTGGGGGCGGCGGCGCCCCGGGGCCGCGCCGTACGGCGTCGTCGTGCGTCGCTAGCGGTTCAGAGCGTTGGTGTAGTACTTGTCGAGGGCGAGAACCTTTTTTATCTTGCCGGCCGCCTTGATGTAGCCCAGCGACTTGCTGAAGGAGCCCTCGTCGATCCAACCGTAAGGTTTGCCCGAATAGTCGGGCACGGCGGCAACGGTTTGCTTCACCTGCTCGGTCACCACGTCTTCATGGAGCGACGTTTCCCAGAACTTCATCAGAATGCGCGCCGCGGCGCGGGGGTCTTTTTTCGTATCCGCGTAACCGCGGTGCAGACCCTTGAGGAGCCCGCTCAAGGCCTTGGGGTTGTCCTTGATCGTCTTGTTGCTGACGATCAGGCTTCCTCCGGGAAGAGTGAGACCGAACTTGGTGGCGTCGAGCAGAACCAGGTCTTTGTGGCCCTTCGAGTGCAGGGTCGGCACGTCGATGTGGTTGTAGGTGCCCATGGTGTCCGCCTTGCCGCCGAGGAACGACGACAGGCGGGCCGAAATGTGGACCTTGACCTTTTTGACCTTGCCGCAATCCACCTTGTTGATGTGGCAGAAGACGTTGAGGAAGTCGGCCACCGTGTCGCCCACCGAAGTCACCATGGTCATGCCCTCCAGGTCCTTGGGCGTGCGCACCGGGCTCTTTGGATGGGACAGAAAGCCGAGCGGAATGGCGGGGTGGTAGAGGCTGATGATCTTGACGTCGAGGCCCTTCGAGATCGCCTGTAGCCCGTAGATGGCGGGGGCGAAGGTGGCTGTTTCATGGCCCTGATCGACGGCGGCCAGCGTGGCCTGGGAACCGGCGCCCTCGCCCAGTTTCACCTTCACCCCGGCGTCGGTGAAGTAGCCCTTGTCCAGGGCCACGTAGAACGGCGCGTACTCACCCTTCAGCTTCCAGCTGAAGCGAACCGATACGGGCGTCGCCTCGGCCAACTGGACGGCGCTCTCCCCGGCCTCGGCGGTAAACGCCGGATTGGGGGCGAAAACGAGACACACAGCCACCACGCTGGCGGTGACTGCAGCTAAACCCGAGAACTTGCGAAAGATGGTCATGGTTGTTTCTCCCTACTCTGTCGGCAGCGATGTCGATCACCGCGTCGCCGGTGGCCTTCTTCGGGCCCGGCGAACTGCGCCGCGTGATAATTCGCCTGTGATCACAAATTGTGATCACAGAATAGCCCTATCGTCAAGCGGTTTGTGGGGGGGCCGTCGACTCTTTTGCCACCGGATGGCGTGTTGATTCCCCCTCTTCCTGACCTAATCATCTTGCGGTCCGACCACGATGTTGAGATAGCTGTCGACTGCCGCCACCTGACGCGGATGGACGACCACCGTGGTGTCGACGGATTCCACGATCGCCGGGCCCTGGATACGGTGACCTGGCCGCAACACAGCCCCATTATAGATCGACGTCGGCGCGAATCCTCCGATCTCGCGAAAATGAACCTCCCGCTCGGCCTTGATCGCCGCCGTGGCGTCGGTGGTTCCGGCGGCCCGTTCGGCGAGCGCTGGGACGTTCAATCTCCCGAAACCGTGCACGCGATAAGTAATGGCGCGCATGTCGGCGTGCCGGAATGTAGTGCCCTTGCCGTATTTCGTTTCGTAGATTTTTTCGAACGCCTCGATGGTCGCGGCGATCTCGGGCGCGCCGATGGCGCTCGCCGGAACGGGGGTCTCGACCTCGTGCACCTGGCCGCGATATCGCATGCGCACGTAACGCTGGAAGTACATGCGTTCCGCGTCGATGCCGTTGGCATGCAGGCTCGCCGCGGCGCGCTCTTCCAGCCCGTGGTAGATGGCGTCGAACTCGGCGGCATCGAAGGGCGAGTGCTTGGGGTCCGACATCTCCTCGACGACCATGATGTCGGAGCCCGCGATGCCGAAGGCGGAAAACACCGAGGCCACGGTTGGCACGAGGATCTTGTCGCAGCCCGCGGCGGGGCCGTAGGCGCAGGCGTGCATGGGGCCGGCGCCGCCGAAGGCGAAGAGGACGAACTGGCGCGGGTCGAAGCCGCGCTCGACCGTCACCCGGCGCACCAGGTCGGCCATTTGGGCGTCGGCGATGTCGATGATGCCCGCCGCCGCATCCGCCACGCCGAGGCCAAGGCTCTCGGCGATAGGCTCGACGGCTTGCGAGGACTTCGCACCGTCCAGCTTCTGCCGCCCTCCGAGGAAGAAGTCCGGATTGATCCGCCCCAATACCACGTTGGCGTCGGTCACCGTGGCGTCGCTTCCCCCCAAGCCATAGCAGGCCGGTCCCGGTTCGGCGCCGGCGCTCCTCGGCCCCACCCTTAGGACTCCGGTATCCGGCTCGATCCACGCGACGCTGCCACCGCCCGCACCAATGGTCGCCACGTCGATCACCGGCAGGGCGAGCTCGTACTTGTCGAAGGTGGCCTGGTTGGCAAACTGGGCCTCACCATCGACGACCAGGCCGACGTCGAAGCTCGTGCCCCCGACGTCCGTCGTAATGATGTTCGGATAGCCGAGGACGCGGCCGAACACCTGGGCGCCGATGACGCCGCCCGCCGGGCCGGAGGTCAGGAGGCGCACGGGCAAGGACTTGGCGTGCTCCAAGGCGAGGACGCCGCCGGAGGACTGCATGACGACGGGCGTCGCCTGAAAGCCGTGGTCGAGGAGTCCCCGGCCCAGGGACTCAAGGTAGCGCGAGACCTTCCTGGTGAGGTAGGCGTTGATCATGGTCGAGGTCGTGCGCTCGTACTCCTTGATGACGGGTGCGATGTCGGACGAGATGGCGACGACGATGCCGGGGTGGTTGGTGGCGATCAAATCGAGTACCGCCGCTTCGTGCTCGGGGTGCAAGAACGACCACAGGAGACACACCGCAATGGCCTCGACGCCGTCGCCAACCAGGCCGTCGACCGCTGTTTGCACCGATTGCATGTCGAGGGGGCTGACGATCTCGCCGCGCGCGTTGACCCGCTCCTCGATACCCCGGATGAGGGGCCTGGGAACGATGGGCGTGGCCTTGTCCAGGTTGGCGACGTCGGCGAGTTCGCTCTCGGTCAGTCCGGCCACCTTCTGGTAGGTGCGCCCGATGATGACGGCGTCCTCGTGACCCTTTGTCGTCAGCAGTCCCGTCTTGCTGCCGTCGCGCGTCAGCAGCGCGTTGGTGGCGACGGTCGTTCCATGGCCGAAGAGAATGGCGGAACGCAGCACCTCATCGAGGTCGCGATCCATTGCCTCGGCCGCCACGGCGACCGAATCCAGGACCCCGGCTGAGAAATCTTCCGGCGTCGACGGTGCCTTGCCGGTGGTCACCGTGCCGCTTCTGTCTATGATCACGCAATCAGAGAAGGTGCCGCCGGAATCGACGCCGATAACGTAGCTCTCGTCCATCAATAGGCGTCCTCCCGGGCCGCCGGCTCAGATGTCGCAGGCGGCTACGCGAGCTCGAGATCCCAAAGCACCGGTTCGCCGGTCTCGAGCATGTCGGCCTCGAGCATGCCCCCACAGCCGGGGCAGTAGTACTCGCGGACCTCGAAGCGCTCCTTGCCGAGTTCGAAGGGATCGCACTGCGGCCCCTGTGCCTGCAAGGGTCGCCGCGCCTCGGCTGACCATGCCTTGTAGTTCTCCGCCGCCGGGGCGAGAACGTGGCCGCAGGAGCAGCCCAAGTATCGTCCCTCGCGCCCCTCGAGCAGGACCAGGCGATGCCCGAGCCGCGCCACTTCGGTGGTGTCGTTGGGCGTCGGTGGCGACGGGTGGTCCTGCGTCGCTTCGGCCAGGCGCCGGCGGCGCCTGTTGTCCCGCAGGCTTTTGGTTGCCGCCTCGTCTACGCCTTCCGGCCCGATGACCACGCCGTAGATGTCGCGCGCCGATTCGGCGGACACCAACGCCGCCGCCACGTCCTTTGCGACGAGGTTGGAATCGCGATCGAGGGGATCGCCGTAACCGCCGCCACCCATGACTACGGAGGCGAAGACATCGCCGCGCTTGAGATGGGAACGTGCCGTACCCTGGTGGACTTCGATTTCGCCCTCGAGCTGATCGATGTCGCCGGGGACATGCGAGGCGGCGAGATGCTGCCAGACGTTCGTGCCCCGTTTGATCATCAGCTGGTTCGTGCCCGCCGTGTAGCCGCCGTACATGCCCGGTGAAAGCGGCATCTTGACGCCGACGCAGTGCATGACGAACTCGCCGATCTCATCAACGCCGTCGACCGTGTACGCCTTCCTGAGACTGACGCCGCCGCGAAACGTGCCGGCGCCGCCGCCGTCCATCTGTTGGCTGCGGTAGAGGTAGAGGATGGGGAACTCCATCTCGTAGGTCTCGACGTTGGCGACGCTGCAGCCCATGGAACCGAGGTAGCCGCCGGTGTCGATGCCGTCCTTGAAGGTGCGGGCGCCGCCGGCGCCGGCCATGGAATCGATGACGGTGCCGGCGATGGTGTTGCCGCTGGCGTCCTTGCAGTACATGTCCTCGCCGAGCATGCTGCCCTGCCAGCTCGCCATCGCTTTGTTGCGGGTCTTGTCGCTACACGCAAGCATGCGCCCGATGAGCAGGCCGCTCGCCTTGCCGACCGACCACGAGATGCTGGTCGTCGACTTCGACACACCGGCAGGCCACGCGCAGTCGACCACGGTTCCCGGTTCCGAGACCACCTCGACGGCACGGCCAATGGCCGAGGGGCTCCACGGGAAATCCCAGCCCAGAGAGATGCAGACATAACCCAGCAGCACGGCGACAAGCGACGAGCGAGTGCAGTTGACGGTGGCCGGCGCTTGCGCCGCCGTGCCCGTGAAGTCGAAGCGGAGTTCGTCCCCGCGCTTGGTCATGGCGATGCGGATCGGATAGACGATGTCGTCGTAATCCATGTAGGTAACGTGCCGCCACGTGCCGTCGGGCAATTCCTTGAGCCGCGCCCTGAACTTGGTCTCCACGTAGTTGAGGGTATCGTCGAGGGCCTGCTTGACGGTCTCGATGCCGTACTGCCGGGCGACCTGGGTCAGCCGTTCGCGGGCGACGTTGCAGGCGGCCCATTTCGCCCGCAGATCCAGCGCCATGAGGTCGGGTAGGCGCGAGCGGCGGAGGTAGTTGCGCTCCAGGTCGGCGCGGAGCGTGTCGTTTTCGACAATCCTGATCGGCGGAATGAGGGGAGCTTCGCCATAGATGTCCTTGGCACCCACCTGCACGCTTCCCGGAACCGGCCCGCCGACGTCGATCTGATGGACCTCGGCACCGACCCAGGCTACCACTTCGCCCTCAAAGAACCACGGCATGACGAAGGCGATGTCGTTCTGATGCTGCACGCCCAGATAGACGTCATTGCACAGGAAGCCGTCGCCCGAACGGATGCCGGGGTTGTCGGCGTAGTTCTCGGCGATGTCCAGGACGACGAGCGACATGGTCGTCGCTTTGGCGAGCGAATAGCGCGCTACCACGGTGACCTCGCCCTGGGCGTTCATGATCGCCGTGTTCATGTCGTTGGCTTCCGTCGCCACCGTCGAGCCGGAAACCAGCTTCAAGGTCGTCGCCGCCTCTTCGTTGATCGCCCACAGGCGGTGGCGGAGGATTTCGAAGGTGATCGGATCCAGGCGCCCCGCCGGCGCGCCGGTGGGGCCGTCCGTCACGCTGCTTTCTTACCGGCCAGCATGGCCTTGAACTGGTGCAGGGTCACGACCTCGCCCACGTAGTGGGACCACACCTCGAACGCCATCTCGTGCCAGTCCTGGCGCACGCCGGCGATGCAGTCCTTGACCATGACCACGTCGTAGTCCCGCATGTAGGCGTCGCGCACGCTGGCCTCGATGCAGGCGTTGGTCGTGCCGCCGCAAAAGATGACCATTTTGACGCCGCCGATGCGCAGCAAGGACTCGAGACCGGTCCCGTAAAAAGCGCTCCACCGGTACTTTTCGAAGACCGTCGTCTGGTCGGTGATCAATGGCTTCAGCTCGTCGACGTACTCGCTGTCCCAGGTTCCCGGCTGGCTGGCAATGGTTTTGCGCTTCGCGGTGTGCGGCTTGATCACTTTCGCGTCGCGGCCGGCATCCAGGGCAAAATTGTAGTGACGCGTCCAGATATCCGGTATCCCAGCCGCGCGGCAAAGCGTCACCAGCTCGGCGATCTGCGGTACCGACGCGATGAGATGGGAAACATCGACACCGCTTTTGCCGAGGGTGCCCTCCGGATGACAGAAGGCGTTCTGCGGGTCGATGACGATGAGGGCGGATTCGCGGGGATTGATGTTCAACACGGTATCCTCCTGAATAACTGTCAGTCGTAAAGTGTCGTCGTCACCGGAGTCGTGTTGCGATCGAGGCCCGAGCGCTCGACGATGGCCTTGGCACGCTCCACGGCTTCCTCGAGTAGTGCCTTCTCATTCACGGTCGTGATGCGGCACTCGTCGAGAACGATCTTACCATCGATCATCACGGTGGCAAGGCTGCGCGGCGTCGCCGAATAAACCAGCGCCTGGACTGGGTCGTGGCACGGCACCCACTCCACGTGGGAGAGATCGAACAACAGCACATCGGCGCGCTTGCCGACTTCCAGGGATCCGATCTCGTCGTCCCACAGGAGCGCCTTGGCGCCCTCGATGGTGGCCATGCGGATGGCGCGCTCGGCCCCCACCTGGTTGGCGTCCATGCGCGCGTCCTTGAACAGCCCGGCGGCCAGGTACATCTGGCGCATCAAGTCGAGGGACCCCGCCGCCGACACCCCGTCGCAGCCCAGTGCAACGGTGACGCCGGCCTCCATGAGCTCCGGGTAGCGGCCGATTTTGGTGGCGCCCTTGGCCACCTTGAGCGAGGTGCCGGGGCAGAACGCGACCTTGGTGTCGTGCTCGGCGAGGAGCCCGACCTCGTGGTCCTTCAGCGCCACGGCATGGGCGATCACCAGGTTGGGGCCGAGCGCGTCCATGTTGGCCAGGTGGGTGATCGGCCAGACGCCATACTTCTTCTCGGCGACCCGCGCCTCCTCGATGGTCGAGGCGTTGTGGTAGGTGGTACCGACGCCGAGTTCCTCAGCGAGTGCCCTGGCTCCGGCGTGGAGTTCGGGGCTGCACGGCTCCTTGCCCTCGATGTTGACCCAGCAGCGCGCCCGCCCGCCAGCCGAATTGTTGAGTTCGAGCACACAACGTTTCAATTCGACGAGGGCCGCCTCGGCCGAGGGAAAGAAATGGTGCTCGACCATCTCGGGCGTCCAGTAGTCGGGGATCTCGTCGGGCTTGCGGTCGGCGGCGTGACGCCCGGTGATGCCCCGGATGCCGATTTCCTCAATCGCCTCGACGACGCGCGCCGGGTCGTTCTGGGCCCCCATGTCGAGGAAACAGGTGGTGCCGTTGCGGATCATCTCGATGCCGCCGACGCGCGCCGAGAGATGCTCGTCGTCGGCGCTGACCGCCGAATAGAACGGCTTGCCCCAGTTGAACACCCAGGCCCGGGTGTTCATGCAGTCGGGAAACAGCGAGCGGCTCAGTTGCTCGGAAAGATGGAGGTGGGCGTCGACCAGGCCGGGCATGGCGAGTTTGCGGTGCCCGTCGATGATGGTGTCGAAGGATGCCCTCTCGTGGCGCGCCGAGATTTGGGCGGCGCCGTCAATGTCCTCGATGGCGCCGTCGAAGATGACCAGGGAAGTGTCGGTGAGCACCCGGTCCTCATCATCGACGGTAATCGCGTAGTCCAGGTTTTCGATGAGCATGCGGGTCATGTGGCCCCCTCCGTCACACGGGTCATAGCGATGTTGCGGAAGGCGTCAAGGGTGGCTTCCTGGTTCGGATGAACGACGATGGTGGTGGTCGGCGCCTCGATGATGGCCGGGCCCTCGATGCGGTTGCCGTGGCGCAGGTGTTCGGTGCGCCACACCGGCGTCTCCACGGCGCCGACACCGGCAAAGACCACGGGGCGTTGGCCGGCGGACGCGGCCTTGACTGGGGCCGAGCGCGATTTCCGCTCGGGATCGAGCTTCGGCACGTTGAGACCGCCCGAGGCGTGGACCATATAGGTGAGCGCCTGAATACCGACCGAGCGATAGCCCGCTCCTTTACCGAAGCGCGCTTCGTAAAGATGCTCGAAGGCTTCGATGACGGGGGCGTCGCTGTCTGCGAATGGCGGTACCGGCGTGCGCAGTTCGTTGGTCTGGCCACGGTACTTCATGCGCATGAAACGCTCGATATGGACACGCCCGGTCTCGACGCCGTTGGCTTCGAGCTCTTTGGTGGCGCGGTCCTCAAGGCCGCGGAAGATCGCTTCCAGCCGCTCGACGTCGAAAGGCGCGTTGGCGGGCTCCGAGGTCTCGGCCACCGCGATGAGGTCGGCGGTGGCGATGCCGAAGGCCGAGAACTCGGACGCCATGGCAGGAATGATCACCGCCTTGGCCCCGAGACCGGCCCCGTAGGCGCCGGCGTGTACCGGCCCGGCGCCGCCGAAGGCATAAATATGGAAGCGGCGGGGGTCGAAACCGCGCTCGACGCTGGCCCGCCTCACCAGGTCGGTCATGTGGGCCTCGGCGATGCGGACAATGGCAAGCGCCGCATCCTCTACCGTGGCGCCCAGGCGTTCGGCGACGTGCTCCTTGACCGCGCGCACCGCGCCTTCGCCGTCCAGCCGGCTGCGCCCGCCGAGAAAATAGTCGGGGTTGATGCGGCCCAAAACGATGTTGGCGTCGGTCACCGTGGGCTCGGTCCCGCCACGCCGATAGCATACCGGGCCCGGCATGGCACCGGCGCTCCTGGGGCCGACGTGCAGGAGCCCGGTTGCCGGCTCGACCCAGGCGATCGACCCGCCGCCGGCACCGATGGTGGCGACGTCGATCATCGGCGCCACCAGTTGGAAGCCGCCGAAGATCGGCGATTCGGCAAACAGGGGTTGACCGTCGACGATGAGGCCGACATCGAAGCTGGTGCCGCCGACGTCGGTAGTGATGACGTTCTCGTGACCGAGCCGTTCGGCGAGCGCGCGTGAGGCGATGACGCCGCCGGCGGGCCCCGAAGTGATCAGATTGACGGCGCGCCGGCGCGCCAAATCGATGGAGGTGACGCCGCCCGAAGACTGCATGACCACCGCCTTCTGCCGGTACCCCGCCCCCTTCAGGCGGTCGGCCAGACGGTGCAGATATTCTCCGGTGCGCCGCACCAGGTAGGCATTGATGGCGACCGTGATGCCGCGTTCGTACTCGCGAATCACCGGCGCCAGGTCCGACGATAGGGTGACCGAAATGTCCGGGTAGTTTTCGGCGAAATACTGCGCGACGGCGCGCTCGTGGGCCGGATTGAGGAACGACCACAACAGCGACACGCCGATCGCTTGGGCACCGCGCCCGACCAACCGCTCCGCCGCCTCGGCGAGGCTCTGGCGGTCGAGGGGGACAATGACGCCGCCGTTGCGGTCGATGCGTTCGTGGATGCCGGCGATCATAGGGCGCGGGATGACCGGATCGGGCTTGCGCAATCGCGACACCTGGGTGATCTCGTCCTCGGTCAGGCCGTCGACCTTCTGGCGAATGCGCCCGATCAGGATGGCGTCTTCGTGGCCGCGGGTGGTGATGAGCCCGGCCGGCGCGCCCTTGCGCTCCAGAAGCGCGTTGGTCGCTACCGTGGTTCCGTGGGAGAAGAGGATTGCCCGGCTCAAGATATCGGCGCTGGCGAGTCCCAGCCGCTCGGCTGCCACGGCGACCGAATCGAGGACCCCGACCGAAAAATCATCCGGCGTCGACGGTGCCTTGCCGGTGGTCACCGAGCCGCTTCTGTCGATGATCACGCAGTCCGAAAAAGTGCCACCCGAGTCGACGGCAATAACAAAATCGTCCTCTCGTGCCGCCATGACTTACGCCTGGGGTTGCGACGCCGCCGACCGGCGGGCTTGGCGGATGGCATCGCGGGCACGCGTCGTCGCCCGGGCGTCGACGGCCGGCGCGCCGTTTGACTGGACGATGACGACGCCGTAGGCAAGTCCCGCATACTCGGGCGTGACGGCGCCCGAGCGCACGTCGTCGAGCACGTGAGCCGACTCGCGCAGGAGGGGATCGCCAAAGCCGCCCCCGCCCACCGACATCGACATGTAAACGTCTTCGCTATCCTGGCTTGTCCGCACGATGGGCGGCACGAACTCGACCTCGCCCGTCAGTTCGTCGAGGCTTTGGGGCACAATGCCCGCCGCAAATTTGGCTTTCACGTCGGTGCGGCGTTTTAGGGTGGCCCGGTTGGGCGAGCCCGGATAGCCGCCGGAGATGCCCGACGACATCGGCTGTTCGACGCCGATGCCATGGACGATCTTGGTGTCGATCCGATCGGTGCCATGCGCCACATAGCCCAGGCTCACGCCGTTGCCGCCGCGAAAGCAACCGGCGCCGCCAGAATCCGCCTGCTCGCGGCGCCAAAGATAGAGGATGGGGTATTCCGCCTCGTAGCTCTCGACATTGGCGATGCCGATGCGCATGGAGCCGATGTAGCCGCCCGAATCAATGCCGTCCATCATGGTGCGCGCGCCGCTGCCGCCCGCCATCATGTCCAGCATGGTGCCGCCGAAGGGCTTGCCGTCCGACGTTTCGCCGAACAGCTCCTCCAAGAGCAGCGAGCCCTGCCACGACGCCATGGCGCGCTCGGCGTACTTGTCGCTCGACAGCAACATCTTGCCGACCAATACGGTCATGGTCTTGCCCAGCGCCCACAGCGTCGTCGTCGTCGATTTGGAAACGCCGGCCGGCCATTGGGCGTCGACCAGGGTGCCCGGTTCGGTGACCACGTGGATGGCACGGCCGATAGCCGACGGACACCACGGCAGGCCCCAGCACAGGAGCGTGCACATGTTGCCCTTGGCGATGGCTTCCAATGCCTCGCGCGTGGCGTTGATGATGGCCGGCGCCTGCCTGGACGTGCCGTGAAAATCGAAAGTCAGCTCGTCGCCTTCCTTGCGCATGGCAACGTTGACGGTGTGCACGTCTTCCATGAACTCGATGTAAGTACGGTGCCGCCACACGCCGTCAGGCAGCTCGCTGAGGCGCTGGCGGAAGCGTGTTTCGGCGTAATCCAGCATGTCGGCCATGGCGTCGCACAACTTGTCTGTGCCGTATTCGGCGGCAACCTCCTGAAGACGCCGGCGGGCCACGGTGGCGGCGGCAACTTTGGCGCGCAGATCGAGCCCCATGAGCTCGGGCAGTCTCGACCGGCGCAGGTACTCGCGCTCGATGTCGCGGCGCAGGACGTCGCCCTCGAGAATCTTCACGGGCGCCACCAGCGGCGCTTCGCCGAATATATCCTGGGCGTCGATCTGCACCTGGCCCGCCGTCGGTCCACCGACGTCGATGAGGTGGAGTTCGGCTCCGGTCCAAGCGATGAGCTCGCCATCGACGAATACCGGCATGACGAGCGCCGTGTCGTTCTGATGCTGGGCGCCGACGTAGGGATCATTGCAGATGAAGGCGTCGCCTTCGCGGATGCCCGGGTTGTCCTGGTAGTTGCGGAGGATGTCCTGGACCACCGCGGTCATGGTGCTGGCCTTGGCCAACGAATAGCAGCCGACGACAAAGGCGTCGCCGGCGGCATCCATCATCGAGGTGTTCATGTCGCTGGTCTCGGTCGCCACCGGCGAGCCGGAGACGAGACGCACGGTAGCGCTCGATTCGTCGTTGATGGCCCACAGACGGTGGCGCAGGATCTCGAAGTCGATAGGGTCGAGGCGGGTAGCAAGCGGTTTGGCCGGCGTGTTCATTATTTCTCCTTGGCCAATGCCGGCAGCATGTTCTTGAAGTCGGCGAGGCTCACCACCTCGGCGGCATAGTGGCCGAGCACGGCGAGCGCCGCCGCCTCCCAGTCGGGACGCACGCCGGCCACGCAGTCCTCGACGATGACCACGTCATAGTCGCGCGTGTAGGCGTCGCGTACGGTAGTGTCGATGCAGGCGTTTGGGTCGTTCCGGAGACGACGACGAGTCGCGTCCCCAGCGCATGAAGCAGGGTATCGAGGGTGGTGGCGTGAAAGGCGCTCCAGCGGTACTTCTCGATGACGCGCGCGGCGCTCTCGGCCAGGGGTTTAAGGTCGTCGACGAACTCGCTGTCCCAGGTTCCCGGCTGGCACGCGATGCGCTTGCGCTTCTTGGTGTGCGGCATGATGCGCCGTGCTTCGCGCGCCCGATCCTCGGCAAGGTTATAGTGGCGCGTCCACAGATCAGGGATGCCAACGGCGCGGCACGCGGTGACGAGCTCGGCCAGGCGCGGGATGATGGCCATGAGACGCGTGGTGTCGATGCCGCTTTCGCCGAGTGTCCCCTGCGGATGGCACATGCCGTTCTGCGGATCGATGACGATGAGCGCTGTCTCGTGTGGTAAGATTTCGACCATGGCCCTCAACCCTATTTGCGCGCCGGCGCCATCGGTTCGGCATCGTCAACCACCGGATCGCCCTTGAGCGCCACGTCGGTGTCGAGGAGCACCAGACAGGACGGACAGTAATACTCGCGGATTTCGAACCGCGTCTCGCCGCTTGGCGGCGCGTAGTGGGCGCCGAGGTCGGCCAAATGCCGGCGTGCTTCGAGGCTGTAATTCTTATAGCTCTTAGTCGCCGGGCCGAGTGTCGCTTCGCAGCACGTGCATCGGATGACCGGTGATCCCACATCGTCGGCGCCGACTTCCAGGTAGGCGTTGATCCTCACCGCTGCACCTCTGGTATTTCGATTTGTCGAAATCCGCAGACCGTGCGGCGGGTTCCCGACCATCTGTGATCACGATATGTGATCACAGAGCACATGGTCAAGTCCTCCCTGGTTCAGCTATCCCCGAACCTCGGCCGCGGTTTCGACAACCAGGTTGAGTTTTGCAATTTCGTCGTCCTCGGTGATTTCGTTGCCCTCGACCGCACTTGAGAAGGTACTCGCACATCTGAGTTTAGAGTGCCGATATGTTTAAGGCGTTTCCAGGGGAGCCTTACAGGCGGTTTTCGGAACAATTCTAACTTTTAGCCCCGCCATTACGTCCGCTTATGGCTCAGGCTGTGTAAAAACGTGAGGTCTGATAGAATCCCGTCATGGTACCGGCGGGGTTTTTTGATGAAGCGTTTTATCGAGGGCGTTGACCGCAGCCAGAGCACGTTGTTTCCCGAATGTCTTGAGGACTATATGGCCGAA
>DASCNF010000125.1:0-7586 GCA_036011345.1 Rhodospirillales bacterium
CTTTTATATACAATTTGGCCAGTAATCTTAAACCTTTCCAATATTGCGATTCTCGTTATATTGTCCCCTGCCTTGATTGCCGTGCTTCTACCATGATCACCGGATCTTGGGGAACGCGTTACCCATTCGTCCGCTTCGAGGAGAGGAACAGTGATGGCAGAATCGACGACCGCGGACCCCGGCGCCACCGGCGACGGAGAAGATCGGCGTGATTTCCTGCTCATCGCCACCTCGACGGTAGGCGCCGTGGGCGTGGCGCTGGCCGCCTGGCCGTTCATCGACTTCATGAACCCGTCGGCCGACGTGCTGGCCCTGTCAACGACCGAAGTCGACCTGTCGCCGGTCAAGGTGGGGCAGGCCATCACCGTGGTGTGGCAAGGCAAGCCGGTTTTCGTGCGCCGCCGCACAGCCGAAGAGATCAAGGCCGCCAAAGAGGTGACTATCGGCGACCTCATCCACCCAGAGGCGGACGCCGATCGTGTCCAGAAGGACGAATGGCTTATTATAATCGGCGTATGCACCCACCTGGGCTGCATCCCGCTGGGCCAGAGAAGCGGCTCGCCGAAGGGCGAATTCGGCGGCTGGTTCTGTCCTTGTCACGGCTCCCACTACGACACCTCGGGACGCATCCGCAAGGGACCAGCGCCAAAGAACCTGCCAATCCCGCCCCATGAATACCTCGACGACACGACGATCCGCATCGGGTAAGGAACAAACATGACTACACCAACTTGGAACAACCCGATCGTCAAGTGGATCGACTACCGGCTTCCTGTATTCTCGTTCATGCAGCACGAGCTGGTCGACTACCCGACGCCGAGAAACCTGAACTACTGGTGGAACTTCGGCTCGCTGGCCGGAATCGTGCTGGTCATCATGATCGCCACCGGCGTCTGGCTAGCCATGCACTACACGCCGCACGTGGACTACGCCTTCGACAGCGTCGAGCGCATCATGCGTGACGTCAACTACGGCTGGCTGTTGCGCTACGTGCACATGAACGGCGGCTCGATGTTCTTCATCGTCGTCTACATCCACGTTCTCCGCGGCCTCTATTACGGGTCCTACAAGAACCCGCGCGAGATCCTGTGGATACTCGGCGTCTTCATCTTGCTGGCCATGATGGCCACCGCGTTCATGGGCTACGTGCTGCCGTGGGGGCAGATGAGCTTCTGGGCGGCCACCGTGATCACCAGCCTGTTCTCCGCGGTTCCCCTGGTCGGCGATTCCATCGTCGCCTGGCTGTGGGGCGGCTTCGCGGTGGACAACCCCACCCTCCAACGCTTCTTCTCGCTGCACTATCTATTGCCGTTCGTCATCTTCGCGCTGGTCTTCGTTCATCTGTGGGCACTGCACGTGCACAAGTCCAGCAACCCGCTGGGCGTCGACATGAAGGGGCCGCAGGATTCCATCCCCTTCCACCCCTACTACACCATCAAGGACACGTTTGGGCTCGGCGTCCTGATGATCGTGTGGCTGGCCTTCGTGTTCTTCGCGCCCAACTTCTTCCTGGAACCTGACAACTACATCGAGGCCAACCCGATGGTGACGCCGCCCCATATCGTGCCCGAATGGTACCTCATGCCGTACTACGCGATCCTGCGCGCCATCACCTTCGACATCTGGTTCATCCCGGCCAAGCTGATCGGGGTGGTCGCCATGTTCGCCTCAATCCTCATTCTCTTGTTCCTGCCGTGGCTCGATACGTCCAAAGTGCGCAGCGCCAAGTTCCGGCCCGTCTACAAACAGTTCTTCTGGATTTTTTTCGCCGACAACCTGATCCTCGGCTGGGTCGGCGCCAATCCGCCCGACGCCCTGTTCATGGAGACCGTGCCGCTCCTCGTCATCGGACAGATCGCCACCGCCTATTACTTCCTGCACTTCATCTTGGTGTTCCCACTCGTCGGCTGGTTGGAGAGGCCACGCATGGTACCGGAAAGCATCAGCGCCGCGGTGGTCGCGGCCGAGCCGCCGGCAGCGGGGTCGGCCTGATGCGCAAGTTGTTCGCCCTTTGCGCCGTGCTGGTGCTGGCCGCCGCCGTAGCGCCGATCGGTACCGCCTTCGCCGCCGGGGGATCCAAGCCGAAGGCCCACGACTGGTCGTTCGACGGCATCACCGGCACCTACGACCGCGCCGCCTTGAGGCGGGGTTTGCAGGTCTATCTCGAGGTGTGCGCCAGTTGCCATTCGCTCAACCTGGTGGCCTACCGGCACCTCGGGAACGTCGGTTTCACCGCCGACGAGATCAAGGCCATCGCCGCCGAGTTCGAGGTCGAGGACGGCCCCAACGAGGAAGGCGAGATGTTCTCCCGTCCGGCACGGCCGGCCGATCGTTTTCCGGTGCCGTTCGCCAACGATCAGGAGGCCCGCGCCGCCAACTCCGGCGCCCTGCCGCCCGACCTTTCGGTGATCAACAAGGCGCGTAAGGGCGGCGCCAACTACATCCACGCCCTGCTCAGTGGCTACAGGGAAGAGGCGCCAGACGGCTTCGATTTGATGGAGGGGATGTCTTACAACGACTACTTCGCGGGCAAGCAGATTGCCATGCCGCCACCGCTGACCGAGGACGGCGTCGAATACGCTGACGGCACCACGGCCTCGGTCGAGCAGATGTCGGCCGACGTCACCATCTTCCTGGAGTGGGCCAGCGAGCCCGGGATGGAGGACCGCAAGCGCCTCGGCATTAAGGTCCTGCTGTTCTTGCTGGTGCTCACCGCCATGCTGTTCGCGCTCAAGCGCAAGATATGGGCGGACCTGCACTGAGCCGCGGCATCCCTGCTCTACCAGCCGCCATGCCGCCGGTCCTGGCCGACGGCTTCGTTTTTTGGGGCTTCATGCCCACCACCCCGAGCTACTGGAGTGCGATCGTTTCAAATTGAATCAATTTGAAACGTAAATCGCCCTTTATTTTATGTATTTAGGGGCTCATTTATGTTTTTGATCGTTTAGATCTAAGACGATAAGACCCTGAGAGAGCTCGGGGAAACCCATGACCCTGTCCCGCGAAAAGAAGAACGTCGCCGTCCTCTTCGTGTGCCAGGCGCTGTTCATCACAATCTGGACCATGATGACCATCATCGGTGGGATCACCGGCGCGGCGCTGGCCACCGACAAGGCGCTGGCCACCCTGCCGTTCACCACGATGATCATCGGCAACGCCCTGGCCACCGTTCCCGCGGCACTCTTGATGAGGCGGATCGGACGGCGCGCCGGTTTCCTGGTCGGCGTCGCGATCTGTGCCGCCGGCTCCGCCATTGCCGCCTACGCGGTCTACGGGGGCGACTTCTGGCTGTTCGCCACCGGCAGCCTGGTCATGGGCATCTTTGCCGGCTTCGCCCAGTTCTACCGCTTCGCCGCCGCCGATACGGCCAGCCCGCAGTTCAAGAGCCGGGCCATCTCGCTGGTGGTGGCCGGCGGCATCGTCGCCGCCGTGATCGCCCCGGGGTTCACCGAGTGGGCCGGCGCCATCTCGCCGGTGGCCTTCGCCGGCTCGTTCATCGTGATGACCGGCCTCGCCATACTTACCATGGCGGTGCTCGCCTTCCTCGACATCCCGAAGCCAGAAGACCTCGGATACAAGAACTCGGGGCGCCCGCTGCCGCAGATCATGCGCCAGCCGGTGTTCGTGGTGGCGGCGCTCGGCGGCATGGTATCCTATGGCGTCATGCTCCTAGTGATGACGGCGGCGCCGCTGGCCATCGTCACCTGCGGCTACGACGTCAACGATGCCGCCTTCGTCATCCAGGGCCACGTGGTCGGCATGTTCGCCCCGGCCCTCTTTACCGGCGCCCTGATCGCGCGTTTCGGGGTGCTCAACATCATGCTGACGGGCGCCGCCCTGCTCATGGCCTGCGCGGCGATCGCGCTTACCGGCATCGACATAACCCGGTTCTGGCTGGCCATGCTGGCGCTTGGATTGGGATGGAACCTCGCCTTCATCGGAGCCTCGACCCTGCTCACCGAATCCTACACGCCCGAGGAGCGCGAGAAGGTCCAGGGCGTCAACGACTTCCTGGTCTTCGGCACGGTGGCCCTGGCGTCGGTGTCGTCCGGCGCCATCCTCCATTTCTTCAGTTGGAACGCCGTGCAATGGGCGGCGTTCCCCTTTGTCGCGGTTTCCGGCGGCGCCACCCTTTGGCTGCTCGTGCGACGCCGCGCCGGACGGCATACGGTCTTATCGTCTTAGATCAAAACGATCGCGCCCTGATGGCCGCCGCGGGCGACGGTTGATTGCCCCTGCCCAAGCTGGGAAACTGACGTCCGGCACGATCAACGCAAAGGACCGCACCCATGGCTGAGCCCGGCCCCCCCCCTGTCATCGGCGTCATCGGCGGCAGCGGCGTCTACAACATCGACGGCCTCGCCGATACCCGCTGGGAAAAGATCTCCTCGTCCTTCGGCGAGCCCTCGGACGAATTGCTGTTCGGGGAGCTCGACGGCCAGCCCATGGTCTTCCTGCCGCGCCACGGCCGCGGCCACCGCCTGTCGCCCGGCGGCATCAACTTCCGCGCCAACATCGACGCCCTGAAACGCGCCGGCGTCACCGAGATCCTGTCGATCAGCGCTTGCGGCTCGTTCAAGGAGGAACTGGCGCCGGGTACTTTCGTCATCGCCGACCAGTTCATCGACCGCACCTTCGACCGCGAAAAGAGCTTCTTCGGGGCCGGGCTGGTGGCCCATGTGGCGCTCGGCCATCCCGTGTGCGGGCGCCTCGGGGACGCCGTCGAGGTGGCGGCCGGCGAGCTTGCCATCGAATTCGTGCGCGGCGGCACCTACCTGGCCATGGAGGGGCCGCAGTTCTCGACCCTCGCCGAGTCCGAACTCTACCGCGCCTGGGGCTGCGACGTCATCGGCATGACCAACATGCCGGAAGCCAAGCTCGCCCGCGAGGCGGAGATGTGCTACGCCACCATCGCCATGGTCACCGACTACGACTGCTGGCATCCCGACCACGACCACGTCACCGTGGATTCCATAATCCGCGTCCTGCTCGACAACGCCGAGCGCGGCCGCGGCCTGGTCAAGCGGGTGGTGCCCAGACTGGCGGGGCGCGCCGCGACGTGCGCGCAAGGCTGCCACCGGGCCCTGGACAATGCCATCATCACCGCCGTGGACGCCCGCGATCCGGCAATGGTGGAGAAGCTCTCGGCCGTTGCCGGGCGGGTCCTCAATGCGGGCAAGGCCGCCGGATGAGGGCCCCATGAAGGTCGAAGGCACCCCCTACCGCACCATCTGGCCGGCCGCTGACGGTCGCGCCGTGGAGATCATCGACCAGACGCGGCTGCCCCACGCCTTCGTCACCGTCAGCCTGGAGACCGTGGGCGACGCGGCGCGCGCCATTTCCGACATGCAGGTGCGCGGCGCCCCCCTGATCGGGGCGGCGGCAGCCTACGGCCTCGCCCTGGCGGCCAGGGTCGACGCTTCCGACGCAGCCCTGGAAGGCGCCGCCCAGGCGCTTGCCGCGACCCGGCCCACCGCCGTCAACCTGCGTTGGGCGCTCGACGACATGATGGCGGGGCTCGGTCAGCACCCGCCCGAGCGCCGCGCCGATGCCGCCTGGCGACGTGCCGCCGAGATCTGCGACGACGACGTGGCCATGTGCTCGGCCATCGGCGAGCACGGGCTCGACATCCTGCGCGCCGCCTGGGACGGGAAGGACCAGGCTGGATGCCTCAACGTGCTCACCCACTGCAACGCCGGGTGGCTGGCTACCGTCGATTGGGGAACGGCCCTGGCGCCCATCTACAAGGCCCACAACACGGGGATCCCCGTCCACGTGTGGATCGACGAGACGCGGCCCCGCAACCAGGGGGCCAGCCTCACCGCCTGGGAACTCAAGGCGCACGGGGTGGCGCACACGGTGATCGTCGACAACGCCGGCGGCCACCTCATGCAGAAGGGCGAGGTCGATCTCTGCATCACCGGCACCGACCGCACGGCGGCCTCGGGCGACGTCGCCAACAAGATCGGCACGTATCTCAAGGCGCTGGCCGCCGAGGACAACGGCGTTCCGTTCTACGTGGCGCTGCCCTCGCCAACCATCGACTGGACGATCTCGGACGGGCTCAGCGACATCCCCATCGAGGAGCGCGACGCCGCCGAGGTGACGCGCATCGCCGGGCTTACCGACGCCGGCGAAGTGGTCGACGTGACGCTCGTGCCCGAGGGAAGCGCCGCCGCCAACTACGCCTTCGACGTCACCCCGGCGCGCTTGGTCACCGGCCTGATCACTGAGCGCGGCGTGTGCGAAGCCTCGGCCGAGGGACTGGCCGGGCTGTTCCCGGAACGCAAATAGGCGGCGCTTCTAGCCCAAATAGTCGGCGAGGAAGGCCAGCGTTCGCTGACGCGCCGTGGCCGCGGCATCGGCATTGAATGAGCCCCGGTGATCGCAACCGAAGCCGTGGCCGGCGCCGTCGTAGATGTGGATGAGCACGCCCGGGTGAGTGGCGCCGATGATTTCCACGTCGTCGAGCGGGATGGTCGCGTCGGTCTCCCCGAAATGGAGCATGGTGGGGCAGGACGGCCTTTCCTCGACGAAGCCGATGATCTGGCCGCCGTAGTAGCCGACGGCGCAGTTGAAACCGAGCCGGCAAGCGCCGAGCCAGGCCAACGAGCCGCCCCAGCAGTAGCCAACGATACCGACCTTGGGCAGGGAGGCCAGCTCCCTGGCGGCGGTCTCCACGTCGAGGACCGCATCGTCCCAACTCACTTGGCCGCGGATTTCGCGGCCGCGCGCCACGTCGTCGGCTTCGTAGCCGAGTTCGACGCCATGCTCGGCGCGGTCGAACAAGGCCGGCGCCAGCGCCGCATAGCCTTCGGCGGCGAAGCCGTCGCAGACCTCGCGGATGTAGTTGTTGACGCCAAAAATCTCCTGGATGACGACGAGGCCGGCCTTGGCCGTGCCTTCTGGATCGGCGCGGTAGGCATCGAACGCGTGACCGTCGGACGCGGTCAGTTTGATGGTGGTGCCCATGGCGAGAAGCCTCCCTTCGTGGAACGCTACCCGGGGCCGGGGCGGTACGGACCCGGCGTATTTTCCCGCCCACTTTACGATGGACGCGGCCGCGAGAAAAGCGGAACAAACGCCGCTCTACAACCTTTTGGGGATAAATCAAACTTTTGATTCGCGCCATGCGGGACTTTGCGTTATGTTGGACGAGACATAAGGGGAACGCGACTTCTGGAGAACCGGCCATGCTTTCCATGCGGGGTGGCGCCACTGGAAAATCGCCCTTGTCGTAACGGTGCTCGGGCCCATTCTTGCTGGATGCGAGACGGCGGGATACGAGGCAACGGGCGGTGGCGACGTGTCGGTCGAAACCGGAAGTCCCACGACGGACACGTCGAACCAATCGGCGCAAGGGGAAACGCGGGTCTCGTTTGGCCTCTACACGCCCCACCCTCGCTACTCAACTGCTGATCCTCAACTCGCTCTCCTCCTACCTGGGCTGTCTGACGTCAGCGCCCTTGGGACACATTGAGGTGTTTTCATAAGGGAGGATTTCTGGCTCATCGTAGTGACCGAAGGGAACGAAGATGAGGCAGAAATCCATGAGCAAGAAGGCCCCAGCCGAGCAGGCTGTCCGT
>DASCNF010000126.1:0-7305 GCA_036011345.1 Rhodospirillales bacterium
GTGAGGCCGAAGCGCCTTCGGGAATTACCCCCGCGATTCGCTTCAAGGCGCCGCTTGAGGGGGAGACCGTAATCGATGACCTGGTCCAGGGCGAGGTCACGGTGGCCAACGAGAAACTCGACGACATGGTGCTGTTGCGCGGCGACGGCACACCCACCTACATGTTGGCCGTGGTCGTCGACGACCACGATATGGGGATCACTTTCGTCATCCGTGGCGACGATCACCTCACCAACGCCTTCCGCCAATATCAGTTGTACCTGGCGCTTGGCTGGGAGGCGCCGGCATTCGCCCACATCCCCCTTATCCACGGGGCCGACGGCGCCAAGCTGTCGAAGCGCCATGGGGCGCTCGGCGTAGAATCCTACCGCGACGACGGCTGCCTTCCCGAAGCCCTCGCCAATTACTTGTTGCGTCTGGGTTGGAGCCACGGAGACGACGAAGTCATCGACTTACAACAAGCCACCGCGTGGTTCGACCTGGACGCGGTGGGTCGCTCCGCGGCGCGATTCGATGCCGCCAAGCTGGAAAATCTCAACGGCCACTACCTGCGCACCGCCGATGACCGGCGGCTCGTCGATCTCGTCATGCCGCGTCTCGCCGACGAACTTGCCGGGCAATTCGCCGAGCAACACGCCATTACGGTGGAGGCGCGTCTGGAACAGGGCATGGCAGGCTTGAAGGAACGCGCGAAAAACATCGTTGAACTAACCAATAATGCGATGTTTTATGCGCGAAAACGTCCTTTGTCTTTAGCCGACAAGGCGGTCGCCCTCCTCGGCAGCGAAGCGCGCCGCCACCTCGTTGGCTTGAGTCCACGCTTGGACGCAGCTGCAGATTGGAAGGCGGACGCCCTTGAGGAACTCCTGAGGCGATATTCCGACGAAGAACGTGTTAGACTGGGAAAGATCGCACAACCCCTCCGCGCCGCCCTGACCGGTGCCGCCGCCTCGCCGGGAATCTTTGAGATCATGGAAGTGCTGGGCAAGGAGGAAACGTTGGGGCGTCTGGACGACGTCATCCAGGGTGCCTGAAAGACCAATTGAAACGGCCCGATGGCCGACCAAGTCCGTTCAAGGACGATGGGACGCCGGCGACCACGCCGGGGACCCGAAGCGTAGGGAAGGAAGGTGCCAATGAACACCCCACAAAAGGCCGCCGCCAGCGCATCGGAAGTGTCGTTCACACTGACCGACAACCGGAACGGCGAGACCATAGAGCTGCCGGTGCTTGCCGGGACCGAGGGTCCGCAAGTCATCGACGTGCGGCGCCTCTACGCGGAATCCGGTTGCTTTACCTACGACCCCGGATACACCTCGACGGGAAGCTGCGAATCCAGGATTACCTTTATCGACGGCGACAAGGGGATCCTTCTTTACCGCGGTCATCCCATCGAGGAGCTCGCGGAACACGCCGAATACATGGAAGTCTGCTATCTGCTTCTGTACGGAGAGCTGCCCACCCAGGACCAAAAGAACAAGTTCGAGAAAAACATCACCTACCACACCATGTTGCATGAGCAACTCGCCTACTTCTTCCGGGGGTTCCGCCGGGATTCCCACCCCATGGCGGTAATGTGCGGGGTGGTGGGCGCGCTGTCGGCCTTCTACCACGATAGCACCGACATTTCGGACCCCAAGCACCGCATGGTCGCGTCACACCGTTTGATCGCCAAGATGCCGACCATCGCGGCCATGGCCTACAAGTTCTCGCTCGGCCAGCCCTTCGTTCATCCGCGCAACAACCTACGTTATTCCGAAAACTTTATGCACATGATGTTCGCCACGCCGTGCGAGGATTATGTGGTCAGTCCGGTGTTGGCCCGGGCCATGCGGCGCATTCTCATCCTGCACGCCGATCACGAACAGAATGCCTCGACCTCGACCGTTCGCCTAGCCGGTTCCAGCGGCGCTAATCCGTTTGCCTGCATCGCCGCCGGCATCGCTTCGCTGTGGGGTCCGGCGCATGGCGGCGCCAACGAGGCAGTCCTAAAAATGCTCGGGGAGATCGGTTCCATGGACCGCATCCCCGAATACGTCAAGCGCGCCAAGGACAAGGACGATTCCTTCCGCCTCATGGGCTTTGGCCACCGTGTCTACAAGAATTTCGACCCACGCGCCAAGGTCATGCAGAAGACCTGCCACGAGGTGCTGAGCGAACTCGGCGTCAACGAGCCGTTGCTCGAACTGGCGATGGAACTCGAACGCATCGCGCTCGAAGACGACTATTTCGTGGAAAAAAAGCTCTATCCCAACGTCGACTTCTATTCCGGCATCATCTTGCGGGCCATGGGCATCCCGTCTTCCATGTTCACCGTCTTCTTCGCCGTGGCGCGCACGGTAGGATGGGTGGCCCAGTGGAACGAGATGATCGAGGACCCCTTGCAGAAAATCGGACGCCCGCGCCAGCTTTACACCGGACCGTCACAACGCCCCTACCTGCGCATCGGGGACCGCGAGTAAGCTGCCCGCGATCAGCGTTCGATGAGCTCGATCTTGTAGCCGTCGGGGTCCTCGATGAAGGCGATGACGGTGGAGCCGTGCTTCATCGGTCCTGGCGGACGCGGGATGTTAATCCCCTCCTTTTCCAGCGCTTCGCAGGTGGCGTAAATATCAGGCACGCCGACGGCGATGTGACCGTACCCACTGCCCAGTTCGTAGGACTCGTCCTGATCCCAGTTATGGGTGAGTTCGATGACCGTGTGGTCGGCCTCGTCCCCGTAACCGACGAAAGCCAGGGTAAACTTGCCCCCGGGGAAATCTTTCTTACGCAGAACTTTCATGTTGAGAAAACGCGTGTAGAAGTCGAGCGACTTGTCCAGGTCCTTCACCCTGAGCATGGTATGCAGAAACCGGAACTCGTTGGTTTGTTCGGTCACGGTGGCTTCCTATGATATTCTTGCGTGGTTTCTAGGGTAACGAGACACGGCGTCAAGCACCGCGCGTGCCGCCCGTTCGCTGGGTGACGGCCCGCCGAGCCCGATACGGCGCAGGGCCTCCGCCGCCGCTTCCGTCTGCGCCGCGCCGCCGCCGTCGAGCAAGCCCTCGATGGCCGGCGCCAGCAATTGCGGGCGACAGTCGACTTGAATGAACTCCGGCACCACTTCGCGTTCGAGAACGATGTTTACCAAGTTGGCGTAGGGGATGCGGATCAGGCGGCGGAGCAGCCAAGCGGTCAGGGGATTGACACGATAAGCGATGACGGTGGGCACTCGGGCCAGGGCCAACTCCAAGGCCACGGTGCCCGAGGCGGCAAGCGCCGCGTCCGAGGCGGCGAAGCCGTCGAATTTTTCGCTCTCTCCGTCGATCACGAGCGCCGGCACTGGCCACTTCGCGACGACACGGGAGACGTCGCCGGCCACGCCCGCCACCGTCGGCACCACTGCGCGCAGCCGCGGACGGGCGCGCTTGAGATGACCCAGGGTGGCGCCGAAGACGGGGAGCAGCCGCGCCGTCTCGCCGCGCCGGCTGCCGGGCAGAACGCAGACGACGGGGTCGTCTCCGGCGATACCGCGGCGGCGGCGGAAGGCGCCGCCGTCTCCCTTGTCGGCGTCGCTTTCCACCACCGGATGGCCGACGAAGGTGCAGGTCAGCCCCTCGGCTTCAAAATAGGGTGGTTCGAAGGGCAGCAGGGCCAGCAAGTGATCGAGAAAACCAGCTACCTCGCGAGCCCGCCCCGGACGCCACGCCCACACCGAGGGCGCCACGTAATGGATCAAGGGGATCCCGGCACCTTTCAAGCACTTGGCGACCCGGAAATTAAAGCCCGGCGAATCGATGGTGATCAACGCCGCCGGTCGCCGCCGGCCGATCTCGGCCACCGTTTGTCCCAGGCGGCGCGACAGCCTGGGCAGGTGAGGAAGCACCTCGGCCAGCCCCATCACGGATAGCTCGCTCATGGGAAAGAGGCTGCTTAGCCCTTGCTCGGACATACGGGAGCCGCCGATTCCGGCAAAGTGTACGTGGCCCCGGCAAAGGACTTTCAGCGCCGCCATCAGGCGTCCGCCAAGGACATCGCCAGAGGGTTCGCCGGCAATCAGGAAGAGGAGCGGTGCCGTCTCGCCGGAAGAAGTTCTCACCCCTTGCCGTCCCCGGTGTCGCCCGTCCCGCCGACGGACACGCCGATGACGAATATCCCCTCCGCGTCCGCCGCCCGCGCGACGGCTGAGCGGTCGATGACGAGAGCGCCATGCGCCTCGATCGCGATTCCGCGCAAGCCGGCCGCTGCCGCCGCGTCAACCGTCCCGACGCCGATGGTGGGCAGGTCGGCGCGAGCTTCCTGGCTCGGCTTTTTCACCTTCACCAGCACGCCACCCGGACCTTCCCGGCGCAGTTCCCCGCAGCGCGCCAGCATGGCGTCCGTTCCCTCTATGGCTTCGACGGCGAGCACCAGCCCCTGCTGCACGACCGCCGCCTGGCCGATATCCAAGGCGCCAATCCCGCGTGCCGCCGCGATGCCCCGCTCGATGTCGCCAAGGGCCGCCGCGTCCGGCTCCACGGCTCCGTAGACGCCGGGCGGTGCCAGGTCGTCGGGGAGCAGGGCTTCGGGGCCGATAACGCGGAATCCCTCACGTTCTTCAAGTTCCTGGATGATCGCCGAAAGGATGCCGTCGTCGCCCAGCGTCCGCCCCCCCGCCCTGGCCAGCAACGCGACCGCCCGAGCGTCCGGACGCAGAGCGGTGAGCGACGGGCGGCGTATGCGGCCCGCGAAGACCAAGTCCTCGACCCCGGCTTCGCGGAGTCTGTCGATGAGTGATCCCGCCGCGCCCAAGCGGACCCAGACGTGGGGCACGTCGTCGACGGTTTCGGGGTCCGTCTGGCCCTCGAAGGCGGCGACAAGGAATTGGCGTCCGGACGCGCGGCACGATTGGATGAGACGGACCGGCAACGGGCCGCCGCCGGCTAGAATTCCGAGTTTACGCGGCATCTTCCAATTGAGGTTGACAGATGGCACGCGAAGAATCGGCGCGGATAAATTTGACGATTTCCATCACCGGTTCGATTTCGGGCATGAGCTCGGCAACGTCATTCAGGCGTTCCGTCATGGTGCCTTCGGGCGCGAAGAGGAGACGATAGGCGCTGCGAAGCGCGTGGATGACCTCGCGCGAGAATCCCCGGCGCTTGAGCCCCACCACGTTCAATCCCGATAGGCGCGCCCGGTTGCCCACGACCGAACCGTAGGGGATGATGTCGTTCTCCACCCCCGACATACCGCCGACCATGGAGTGGCGTCCGACGCGCACAAACTGATGAACCGCCGACAATCCCCCGAGGATGGCCCACTCGCCGATTTCCACGTGGCCGCCCATGGTGGCGTTGTTGACGAGGATGACATGATCGCCGATCTGGCAATCATGAGCCACGTGGCTGCCCACCATGAACAGGCAGTTGTTGCCGGTCCGCGTGACCATTCCTCCACCCTCGGTGCCGGGGTTCATGGTGACCTGCTCGCGGATGACGTTGTTGCAGCCGATTTCCAGGCGCGAGGCCTCTCCCATGTATTTGAGGTCTTGCGGCTGGAGCCCGATCGAGGCGAAGGGAAACATGCGGGTGTTGGAGCCCACAGAAGTGCGGCCGCCGACTACCACATGGGATAACAGCTCGACGCCGTCGTCCAACTCGACCTCGGGGCCGACGACGCAATAGGGGCCGATGGTGACGTTGTCGCCGATACGAGCGCCGTCTTCGACGATGGCCGTGGGATGAATATCAGTCATTCAACTGTCCGCGATCATGGCCGAGTACGTCGCCTCGGCCATCAAGGTGCCCTCGACCTTGGCCTGGCCGGCGAATTTCCACACTTTGCCTCGGCTTTGTAGTTTCTCGACATGGATATGAACCGTGTCGCCCGGGGTTATCGGTTTTCGAAAGCGCGCCGAATCCACCGACATGAAATAGACGAGCCTGCCTTCCACGTCCTCGCCCATGGTGTACACGACCAGGGCTGCTGACGTTTGCGCCATGGCCTCGACGATCAACACGCCGGGCATGATGGGGCGCGAAGGGAAATGTCCCTGGAAGTAAGGCTCGTTGATGGAGACGTTCTTGATGCCGACGGCGCTGACATCGGGGACAAGCTCAACGATGCGGTCGATCATCAGGAAGGGATAGCGGTGCGGGATCAATCGCTTGATCCGTTCGATGTCCAAAGTGCCGCCGGCGGTGTCTCCGGACTCCATCGCTCACCCTTTCTTCTTCTTTGTCAAGTTCGCCAGCGTGGCCTGTTCGCGCCAGTGCTCCTTGGCCGGCTTGGCGGGAAAGCCGGCAACGGTGACGCCGTCGGCGACATCACGCATGACGCCACTTTGGGCCGCGATGCGGGCGCCGCTGCCGACACGCAGATGACCGGCCAGGCCGGCTTGTCCTCCGATAATCACGAAGTCTCCGATTTCCGTGCTGCCGGAGATGCCCACCTGGGCGACAATCACGCAGCCCCGGCCGATCCGCACGTTGTGGGCGATCTGCACGAGATTGTCGATCTTGGTCCCGGCGCCGATCACGGTGTCCGGTGCGGCTCCCCGGTCGATCGTCGTGTTGGCGCCGATTTCCACGTCGTCCTCGATGATGACCCGACCGACCTGCGGTACCTTTAGGTGGCCTTCGGCACCAAGGGTGAAACCGAATCCGTCCTGTCCGATGCGCACCCCTGGGTGGATGATGACGCGCGCGCCGATAATGCAGAAGGCAAGCGATGCACCCGCCGCCACCACGCAATCGTCTGCGATGACGACACCCTCGCCGATGACCGCGTTGGCTCCGATGTGGCAGCCACCTCCGATTTCGGCCCGGGGGCCGATGACGGCACTAGCGTCAATTTGGCATCCAGCGCCGAGCTTCGCGGTAACATCGACGCTCGCCGTAGGGGCGACGCCGGGCTCCGGTTTCGCTTGCGGGTGAAAAGAACGGACCACCACCGCGTACCCCCGGTAGGGCTCGTCCATCAAAAGCAAGGCCATCCCCACGGGAGCTTTGTCGGCGAAGGCCGGCGCAACCAGGCAGGCCCCCGCCTCGCTACGCGAAAATCTGTCCGTGTAAAGCCTGTTGTCCAAGAAGCTCACATGGTCCTCGGTGGCCCGATCCAGGGGCGCTACGTCCGTGAACAGGGTCTCCGGCGCCGTGTCGCCAGCGATCTTGGCTCCGGATATTTCAGATATCTCCTTCAAAGTGAACGGACCAGCGACAGAATAAAAACGCGGGTCGGCCATGGGCTAATTTCCGCTTTTCGTGGCCTTGGTGACGGGGTCCCGCACCTTGACATCGGGTAATTTGAGGTTCAGGCGCTCAAGGACGATCCTGGTTATTTCCA
>DASCNF010000127.1:0-15860 GCA_036011345.1 Rhodospirillales bacterium
CGTCGAATAGGCGGTCAGGCATACCACGGGGTCGCCGCCCTTGCGCGCCAGAATGGCGGGTGCCGAGTAGCGCTTCGAGGTGAGAGATGTCATCACGGCTGGCCTCTTATTGCGATGCAGCAAATTTATACGGAAAGGCGACACTTGCAAATGCGTTTTGAACGGAGCCGGCTCGCCGGTTGTGAATCCTGGGGACGAATCGGCGAGGGCCGTGTACCCGTATCTTTTTCCGATCCTCGCGGATGGGGGTATCCCTGGGGAGGAATCTTGAATTGCGTGGATGGTAAATAATTGTAATTAAAAAAGAAATTCGCTATTAGTTGACGCAGGTCTTAGTTTGGGTCGAGAAGCCGCGCGTACGGGAGGGACAATCGAAACGGCACCAAGTGGCGGCGCGTGGCGAGATGGTTCGAAGAGGCAATACCTCCCTGCAACTTGGGGCGCGGAGCTGGGGCCGGCCCCATTCTTTTTGCCCGATTGTAGGAGGGCTTCGTGGAATCTAGTATTGTCCAGAGATCCCAAGCTCGCCCGCGAGAGGTTTTGAGCGGCATGCCCCAACCGCCCGAACCGGCGGAAGCCTTGTTTCCGGACGCCACCGAGCGGACCGAGGCGCCCCTGTACGCCACCGGCATCGTGCCGGCCCAGGACATCCGCGCCCTCATCCGCGAGCGTCACATCCTTTCCATGGAGTCCATCTCGGAGGGCCAGATCCAGCCGGCGAGCATCGATCTTAGGCTGGCGTCGCCGGCCTATCGGGTGCGCGCCAGTTTCCTGCCCGGGCCCGGGGTCTCGGTACGCGAAAAGATCGATTCCCTCACCATGCACGAGATCGACCTCGGCTCGGGCGCCGTGCTCGAGAAGGGGTGCGTCTACATCGTGCCCGTCATGGAGTCTTTGAAGCTCGGCAAGCGGGTTTCGGGCATGGCTAACCCCAAGAGCTCGAGCGGGCGGCTCGACGTCTTCACGCGCCTGATCACCGATGAAGCGACCGAGTTCGAGCGGGTCCGCCCCGCCTACAAGGGCCCGTTGTACGTCGAGATATCGCCCCGCGCCTTCAGCATCGTGGTCCGCGAGGGCGACAGCTTGAACCAGCTTAGGATCCGCCGCGGTAGCCCGCCGACAACCGATACCGCCTTGCGCAAGCTCCACGAGGAGATCGGCTTGGTGCAATCGGACGCCGGCGAGGAGAACATCTCCAAAGGCATCGCCGTTACCGTGGACCTGCGGGGCGGCGCTGGCGCGGCCAGCACCGGCGGCACCGCCACCATTGGCTACCGGGCGAAGCGCCATACCGACCTCATCGACATCGCCAGGGTTAATCACTACGACCCGCGCGATTATTGGGACCCCATTCCCGCCGAGAAGAACAGCGGCCTCACCCTCAACCCGGGCGACTTCTACATCCTTGCCTCGCGCGAGGCCATCACCGTGCCGCCTGACCACGCCGCCGAGATGGTTGCCTACGACACCCTCTATGGCGAATTCCGGGTGCACTACGCCGGGTTCTTCGATCCCGGATTCGGGTTTGCCGAGAGTGGCGGCGCCGGCGCCCGTGCCGTGCTCGAGATCAGGTCCCACGAGGTGCCCTTCATGCTCGAACACGGCCAGGTCGTCGGCCGCCTGATTTACGAGCGCCTGACCGACATCCCCGACAAGGTTTACGGCAGGGACATCGGCTCCAGCTACCAGCGCCAGGGCTTGGCCCTTGCCAAGCAGTTCAAGACGCTCTCTATTTAATATTCTAGTGTCCTGGATCAGAAGTTCGTGTCACATACGAACGCTTTTCCGAGCCCCCCGGCGTCGTTGCGCGGCGCTTGTGATGCTCCAACATCACGGCGCGCCCCGCGCCTAGCTGGGTGAACTCGGAAGGCCGTCGCATATGCCACGAACTTCTGATCCAGGACACTAGGGGCTTAATCACCGGGAGGGTTGCGGGAACTCTCTTCGAAACGCCACTTGCGCCTCGGCCAAAAACCCCAGAAAACGACCCCGGCGAACAGCACTAGGGCGACGACCAGCCAGTTCGACCTGAGAGTCTCGGCGAGCGCCGTGATGTCCACCTTGTTCCCCCCTTTTCCCACGGGCGCCATAATTGTACCAAAATTGGCGTCCATGCTCCCAATCCCGTGGCCGGCGCGGGGCCGCGATAAGTGGTCCACATCCGCTCGGCGGCGGGATAGGATGGCGCCAATGGAGGCCAAGGAGACTTCCGTGTCTGATCGAGGGGGAAGCGCATCCAAGCGAGTGGGCGATCGGTGCCGCGGCGTGCCGTTGTGTTTCGCCGTGGCCGCGAGTGCTGTTTTTTTATCGGTCTCGGCCTGCGCGCCGGTGCCTGAATCAGCAACGGATTCGGCAACCATCTTGGCGCCCGCCGCGAAGACGCCGCCGGCGGCTTCGGCGGCCGCGCCCCACCCCGAATCCGAGGCGCGCGCCGCGCCCGATCAGGCCACCGGCGGCGCGGTCCCCTCCGCCCTGGAGGCCCCCCCCGCCCGCCATGCCAAGGAACCGGCGCGCGCGGCGCGACATATGGTCGCCGCCGCCAATCCTCTGGCTACCGAGGCCGGGCGCGACATCCTGCGCGCCGGCGGCGGTGCCGTGGACGCCGCCATCGCCGCCCAGATGGTGCTCAACCTGGTCGAGCCCCAATCGTCGGGCATTGGCGGTGGCGGCTTCATGCTGCACTACGCGGCGGCGGGCGGCGAGATCGCCGCCTACGACGGCCGCGAGAAGGCGCCCCGGGCGGCGCACCCCTACATGTTCCTCGATGGCAGCGGCAAGCCGCGCGACTTCTTCGACGCGGCGGTCGGCGGACTTTCGGTGGGTATCCCCGGTCTCTTGCGCATGCTCGAGCTGGCCCACCGCGAGCATGGCCGCCTGTCCTGGAAACGCCTTTTCGAGCCGGCCATCTCTCTTGCCGAGAAGGGCTTCGAGATATCGCCCCGCCTGCATAAGCTGTTGGCTGGAGACAAGTACCTCAAGAGGTTCGCGGCACCGGCCGGCTACTTCTACGAACCCGACGGAAGCGCCAAGCCGGTTGGCACCAGGCTGGTCAACCGCCCACTCGCCCGCACTTTCCGCATGATCGCCGAATCCGGCGCCGACGCCTTCTACTCGGGCCCCTTCGCCGAGGCGATCGTTGACACCGTCAGGGGCGTCGCCGGCAACCCCGGCGTCATGACCGCCGCTGACCTAGCCGTCTACGAAGCCAAGAAGCGCGATGCCGTGTGTTTGCCCTACCGGGAGTGGCTGGTGTGCGGGATGCCGCCGCCGTCGTCGGGGGGCATCACCATCTTGCAGATACTCGGCCTGCTGCAAGGCTTCGACCTGGGTACCTTGGAGGCGGGGTCGTCCAGCGCTGTCCACCTGATTGCTGAGGCTAGCCGTCTGGCCTTCGCCGACCGCGACACCTACATCGCCGATCCCGATTTCGTTCCGGTGCCGACGGCGGGGATGCTGGACCCCGGCTATCTGGAGCTCCGCGCTCGTGGCATTTCCGAGTTTCGCGGTATGGAGGAGGCGCAGCCGGGGATGCCCGGGGTCGGGGCGCGCCTGCGGCTGGCGCCGGGGACCGCCGAGCACGGCGTCTCGACCACGCACTTGAGCGTCCTTGACGCCGACGGCAATGCGGTGGCCATGACGTCGAGCATTGAGGACGCGTTTGGCGCGCGGCTCATGGTTAATGGCTTCTTGCTCAACAATCAGCTTACCGACTTTTCGTTTTTGCCCAACCGGGACGCCGCCCCGATCGCCAATCGGGTCGAGTCCGGCAAGCGCCCGCGCAGCTCCATGGCGCCGGTTCTGGTGTTCGACGCCAGTGGGCGTGTGGTGCTGGTTATCGGCTCGCCGGGCGGTTCGCGCATCATCGGCTACGTGGTCAAGACCCTGGTCGGAGTTCTCGATTGGAAGCTCGACATCCAGGCGGCCATCGACCTTCCCAATTTCGTCAACCGCAACGGCGCGACGGAGCTCGAAAAGGGGACGCCGATCCTGGCCATCGCCGCCGACCTAGAAGCCCTGGGCCACGCCGTCGAGGAGCGCGACATGAACAGCGGCCTGCACGGCATCGCTGCCTCGCAGGGGGCCATCACGGGAGGTGCCGATCGGCGCCGCGAGGGCGTGGCCCTTGGCGACTAGTGCTAGCAGAGGGGCAACAGGATGAGCGACGGGAGATCTGTCTACCCGAGCGTTTTCATGCTGCCCGGCTGCGACCGACGGTTGCGTTCCGGGCACCCGTGGGCTTATTCCAACGAGATCCGCATGAACGCCGAGGCGCTCGCCCTGGCGCCCGGCACCCTGGTCGTCCTCAACCGCGTTGATGGCAAGGCGCTCGGTGTCGGCACCTTCGACCCGCTCGCCTTCGTCAAGTCGAGCGGCGAGCTCAAATCGGGGCTCAAGGGCTACCGTAAGCTGGCTCGTCTCGCCGCTCGCCTGGTCGAACCCGGTGGTTTCCTGTTCCTGGCCTCGTGCTCCCACAACGTGGAGGCCGGCGCCAGCGCCGACCATCCGGTGCACTCCTTCCTTCCGGAGTCGGCGTACCTGAAGACGCTGGTCCTGCAGCTCGACTAAGCGCCGCTGACATGCCCATACAATCGAAGGGGCTCACCTCCGCGCGACGATGAACAACCGGCGGAAGGGAAAGAGGGTCGTGCCATCGGGGCGCCTTGGGTAGGCGGCGGCGAGGCGCGCCGCGTGCTCGGCGAGGAAGCGCTCCCGTTCCCCGACTTCTAGGGCGTCCAGGAGAGGCCTGAGCGCCGTGCCTTTGGTCCATTCCACCACCGGGTTATCGCCGTCCAGCACGTGGGTGTATTCCGTCTCCCAGATATCGACGAAGGCAGCCAGCGGCGCCAGGATTTCGTGATAGGTGTTCGGGGTCTCGACCGGGGTCGGGCGCAGCACGGGTTCGAGCCGTGTCCGCCAGGGGCCGGCGCGCGCCGCCTCGGCCATGCTGGTGTGCGACGGTGCCTCATGGTTGCGCGGCATCTGCACGGCCAGCACGCCGCCCGCGCGCAGGCACCCGACGAGGCGTGGAAACAGTTGATCGTGGTCTTCCAGCCAATGCAGCGCAGCGTTGGAGAAGAGAACGTCGGCGGCGTCGGAGGGGGCCCATTCGGTGAGATCAGACTCCACCCAGGCGATCGCCGCCCCCCCTTCTTCCCGGCGCGCCCTGGACAGCATTGTCGGTGATGAATCCACCCCGGTGACGGCGGCCGCAGGCCAGCGCGCCGCCAGCAGCTGGGTTGCTGCGCCGGCGCCGCAGCCCAGGTCGTAGACGGCGGCCGGTGCCTCGGCATCGACCCGGGCAAGCAGGTCGAGGGCGGGCCGCAGGCGGGGCGCGGCGAACTTCAGGTACTGCGAGGGGGCCCAGGTTTCGGCCATCTATTCCGCGGCTTGTCGGGCATTGGAGTGCAATCGTTTCAAATTGACTCAATTTGAGACGTGAATCGCCCTCTATTTTCTATATTCAGGGGCTTATTCACGTCTTGGATCGTTTCGATCTAGGACGATAAGACCCTATGGCCAGCTGGCAGCTCGAAGCGGAACGTCGTGCCCTTATCGTTGGTTTCGACGAGGGAAAGGGCGCCGCCATGCGCTCTCATGATGTCGTCGGCGATGACCAATCCGAGCCCCGTGCCGCCGTCGCGCGCCGAACCGGCAAAGGGCTTGAAAAGGTTCTCCCGGGCCTTGTCCGGCAGGCCAGATCCGTTGTCAGCCATCTCGATGTGGGCGCGCCCTCCTTGCCCGCTGGCGCTCACCCTGAGGCGGGTTGCGCCGGCATCGCGGGCGTTCTGGGCCAGGTTGATGAGCAAGCGGTAGAGTTGTTCCCGGTCGGCCTCGAGATCGAGTGTGCTGGCAACATCGATCTCCCACCTCAGTTTGCCGTCACCGGTCTCGGTCTCGTGCATGGCCGAACTCACTTCGGCGACCAGCTCGTGCAGGCAAAAAAGGGTAGGGTTGAGCCGGGTCTTCGGCTCCTGGGCGTAGATCAGGGTTTGGCTGCACAGGTTGATGGCGCGGTCGATGGCGTTGTAGAGGCGTGGTGTCACGCGCTTGACCTCGGGGTCGTCGATATCGGCGAGCCGGTCGGAGACCAGCACCGCCGTAGCCAAGCTGTTGCGCAGGTCGTGGTTGATCTTGGCCACCGCGGCACCGAGGGTGGCGAGCCGTGTCTTCTGGCGCAAGGCCATCCGCAGGTCTTTCTGCATGACCGCCAGTTCGCGTTGCGCCACGCCGATTTCATCCTGGCGTTCGCTGGGGGGGGGGCTCGCCAAGGCGTCCTCGGGGTTGTCGCGGAAAGACACCATGCTCTGGGTGATCCGCCGCATGGGCCGCACCATCAGCAAATGCAGGCTGAGATAGACGAGCCCGGCGGTGATCAGGGAGATCACGATGGAGAGCTCCAGGATGCGCTGGGAATAGCCGTACATAGCTTGGCGCATGGGTGTCTCGTCCATCAGGGTTTCGATCATCACCGCCTCGTCCGATGGCGAGACGCCCATCACCCGCATGACCCGGTTTTCGTCCTGGGTGAGCGCCAGGAAGGCGTCGCGGATCCAAGTCGGGAAGCTGCCCTTACGCAGATCGATGACGACGTCCACGTCGGGCGGCATGCCGCCGCTGAGCATCAGGACCTTGCGGTCGGGCTCGCGCAAGATGATGCCGTAGGCCCCGGCCTGGGATAGGAGCCGTTTCTCAAGATCGACGTCCACCGTCATTTCCGGGGCCGCCTCCACGGCGAGAGCCGCCAGTTGCGCCTTGGCGATGTGCTCTTCCAGGTACGTTTTGCGGAAGCGGGCGATCGACGGTGTGTAGATCAGGAGCTCGGCGAGCATGACGAAGGCGACCGTCAACACCAGAAGCCGGGCCGACAGGCTGGTCGCCAGGGTGGGGCGGGATGGGCTCGATTCCGACATGGTCGTTCGACTATACCACAGGCGGGGACGGTCGGCCGGCTGGCCGCAGGCCCGCTCACCCGAGGCGGGCGAGCAACCTTATGATCTTTTTCGTGCCCTCGCCGAACAGCGCCGAGGTGTAGAAACTTCCCGCGGCGCGCTTGCTCACTTCTCCGAAGGTTGGATAGGGTGCGATCATATTGGCGATCGCGCCGATCTTCATCTTGCGGCTCACGGCTAGGACCCATGTGTGAATCAACTCGCCGGCGCGTGGACCGACGATGCCGGCACCGAGGATACGTCCTCTCGGCGCCGTCACCACCTTGATCAGCCCGTCAGTATCGGCCTCGGTTCGGGCGCGGTCGTTTTCCGCGAACGGCCACCTGAGGAGGCGGATGTCGCCAGCCTGACGTTTTGCTTGGCTTTCGATGAGTCCGACCTGGGCAAGTTCCGGCATGGTGTAGGTGACCCAGGGAAGCGCG
The DNA here is from genome assembly GCA_036011345.1 of Rhodospirillales bacterium. Lineage (GTDB taxonomy): Bacteria > Pseudomonadota > Alphaproteobacteria > Rhodospirillales > JASLQF01 > JASLQF01. The sequence continues at coordinate 7,373 of DASCNF010000127.1, forward strand.
TTGGTGTCGACCTTGGCCGGCAGGCGGAAAAGCGCGTTGCGGATGACGATTCCAGCGTGGTAGTTGGCGGCGTGGGTGAACTGATGGCCGCCGGCCACATCGCCGATGGCGAACACCCGCTTGTTGGTGGTGCGCAGCCGGGCATCGACCTTGATTCCGGTGGCGCTGAATTCGATTCCGGCGGTCTCCAGATCGAGCCCCTCGACGGTGGGCCGCCGCCCCGCCGCCACCAGGATATGGGTGCCCTCGACGCGGGTTTCACCGCCGTCGTCACGCAGCGTGGCGAGCACGTCGCCGCCCTCCTGGCCGACGCCGACCACCTCGACGCCCTCGCGAATGTCGATGCCGTCGGCTTTGAGGCGCGTGCGCAGCACGTCGACCAGTTCCTGGTCGTCCCGCGGCATCAGGGTGGCCATTTCCAGGACCGTGACCTCGGCGCCCAAGTGACGGTGCGCCTGCGCCATCTCGATGCCGATGGGGCCGCCACCGATGATGATCAGGTGGCGGGGAAGCGCTTGCAGTTCGAATACGGTCTCGTTGGTAAGGTGGGGGACGGCGTCAAGCCCTGGGATGGGCGGTACGAAAGGCCGCGAGCCGGTTGCTACGACGACGCGCCGGGCGGTGATCCGGCAGCCGTCGGCCTCCACCACGCGGCGGCCGGCAAAACGCGCCTGGCCCTGGATCACCTTGACGCCGAGCCCCTCGAAGCGCTCCACCGAATCGTTGGGGGCGATGGCGGAGATGGTGTCGCGCACGTGGCCATAGACGCGTGTTGCGTCGATGGTGACCTCGCCGTTTCCGATTCCGAGACGGTGCACCCGCCGCGCCCCTTCCGCCGCATGGGCGGCGGCGAGCAGCGCCTTGGAGGGCACACACCCGTAGTTCAGACAGTCGCCCCCCATCTTGCCTTTTTCGACGAGCACCGTGGACGCCCCCATCTGGCCGGCGCCGGCGGCCACCGAAAGGCCGCCCGAGCCGGCGCCAATCACGCAGATGTCGACATTCAAGTGGCTTGCCATGGCCGAAGGCTTTCTGGTTACGCTTTCAGCGTCTTGAGCTTCTTGTAGGCGACGGGAACGAGGGCGAGGACGGCCAGTCCGATGATCGGGAATAGGATCTCGGGTTCGAATATGATGCTCAGATCCGGCATGCCGCCCCCGTCGATCACGGCGCCGAGGCCGTTGCCGACGCCCGCAAAGACAAAACTGCCAGGAATGATGCCAAAGAATGTGCCGATTGCGAAAGTGCTAATCGGTACTCCGAGGAAGGCTGGCACCAGGTTGACCAGCCAGAACGGGAAAAGCGGCACCAGGCGCAGAACCAGAAGATAACTCAAGGCGTTTTCCTGAAATCCTTCCTCCATCCGTCTCATGGCCGGCCCGGCTTTGGCGTGCAGGTAACCGCCGAAGGCGTAGCGCGCCACGAGGAACACGGCCAGGGTGCCAAGGGTGGCACCGAACACCACCAGGATGGTGCATTCGACGACGCCGAAGAGGAATCCGCCGACGATGGTCAGCCACACCGCGCCGGGGACGGAAATCGCCGTTATCAGGACATAGACGCCGATGAAGTAAAACATCGCCAGCCCATGGTGCTCGGCCTTCCATTTGAGCAACACCTCGCGGCGGTCGCGCAGCGCTTCGAAGGACATATAAGAATCCAAGCCGGAGGCGAAGAAGGCGACGAGCCCGACGGCGATGACGGCCAGCGGTAGCAACCGCCACGGAGAGAAACGGGTCGCCGCGGTCTCTGGAGGCTCGTTTGTCATCGCCTGCACTTTCTCAAGGGGAACGGGCATTTGCGCTTCTTGCGGCGCTCCCGGCGCCGCCGCACCATAATAAAGCCGCATCCTCGCAACCAGTAACCATTGCGTGACCCCCTTGAACGGAAGAGGGAATGGTAATCTTCCCGCCGCCTCGCCCATCCCGCCGGCGGCCACCGCTGCCGTTGACTTCATGGGGGCAAGACCGTATTACAGCGGTGCTAAATTTCGCAGGAGCTGGCGCGTGAAACGCACCTTTCAGCCAAGCAAGCTTGTCCGCAAGCGCCGGCACGGATTCCGTGCTCGTATGGCGACCGTTAGCGGCCGCAGGATTCTGGCCAGGCGGCGCGCCAAGGGCCGCAAGCGCCTCTCCGCCTGAACACGCTGTGTCCCCCGGTGTTGCGCGCCTGAAGCGGCGCTCGGAATTTCTCCGGGTCGCCAGGTCGCGGCGGAAGTGGGCCGCGCCCGGCTTGGTTCTGCAGGCGCGAGAGGCGGAGGGCGGTATTTCCGGAAAGGAGCCGGCGATTCGTGTGGGTTTCACGGTAAGCCGCAAAGTTGGCAACGCCGTGGCGCGCAACCGGGCACGGCGACGCCTGCGCGCCGCTGCCGAACGGATCATGCCCGTCCACGCCAAGACGGGACATGATTTCGTCCTCGTCGGGCGCGTCGCGACCCTGGAGCGCCCTTTTACGGCCCTGGTCGTGGACCTTGAGACCGCGTTGCGGCGAGTGCGGGCATACCGCGAGACGGATGGCGGGGAAGGGTTCTCCAGGGCCGAAAGGGTAGAGACGAGATGAAGTTGGCGAATACATTGTCGCGGGGAGTGATCAGGGGCTACCAGTTGCTGGTCTCCCCGGTCCTGGCGCCCACCTGCCGGTACGAGCCCACCTGTTCGGCATACGCCCTGGAGGCGGTTTCTCGCTTCGGGACGGTGCGCGGCGGTTGGCTGGCGCTGAAGCGGTTGGTGCGCTGCCGTCCGTGGGGTGGGGCGGGGTTCGACCCCGTTCCCCTTTGTGGATCCGAGGCCGGTTGCGCGGATAACGATAATCACGCAAATCCCCGTCTCCATGCCCGCCTCCGTATCCATGCGCGATAGACGCTCAGTCGGCCGGCTGACCCATTTGGAGGAGAGACAGCGGTGACTGAAGAACACCGGAACATGCTCCTGGCGGTCGTCCTGTCCGTCACCATCCTCTTGGGGTTCGAGCTGTTCTTCTCCAAGAAGCGGGACGTCGTCCCGCCGGAATCGGCATCATCGGGGACTGAGCAGATGCCGACTCCCGTGGCTCCGACCTCGGCCAAGCCGTCCGCCGAAGCGCCGTCCGGCGGGCCCGGCGCCGCCGCCCCGACCGCTCCCGGCATGTCGGCCACGGTCGCCGGCGCCGCACCCAGCAGCCGCAAGCTGGCCCTTGAAAAAAGCCCACGCATCAAGGTCGTCTCGTCCCGGCTCGATGGGTCTATTTCCTTGGCTGGCGGCGATATCGACGACCTTTTGTTAATCGATTATCGCGAGGAACTGGACCCGGACAGCCAAGAAATTGTCCTGCTTTCGCCGAGTGGCGCCCCCAAGGCCTACTATGCCAGATTCGGCTGGGTCGGCGCCGATGGCGTTCGCGTGCCCGACGCCGACACCCCCTGGCGGGCCGACAGCACCACCCTGAAACCTGGTAGGCCGGTGACGCTGAGGTGGGAAAACGGGGCCGGGCTGCGGTTCACGCGGACCCTGGCGCTCGACGAGAACTATATGTTCACCGTCACCCAGAGGGCGGAAAACGACGGCGCTAAGGCCGTCAAGCTCTTTCCCTACGGCTTGATCTCGCGCCGCGGTACGCCCGATGTCACGGGCTTTTATATCCTCCACGAGGGACTGCTCGGCGTCTTCGACGAAACCCTGAAGGAAGTCGATTACGACGAGCTTCAGGAAACGGGCGTAGTGCAGCAAAGTTCGCGCGGCGGCTGGATTGGGATCACCGACAAGTATTGGCTGGCGGCGCTGGTGCCCGACCAGAAGGCGCTGGCTAAAACCCGCTTCGTACACCGGCGCGACGACGGCGCGGACATGTACCAGGTGGACTTCCTGGGCGAACAGATGGAACTCGCCCCCGGTGCCACGGTGGAAACCAAAAGCCACGTGTTTGCCGGCGCCAAGGAAGTGGCGCTACTCGATGGTTACGAGAGCGAGTTTGGGATTGCGCGCTTTGACTTGGCCATAGACTTCGGGTGGTTCTACTTCCTGACCAAGCCCATCTTCTACGTCCTCATTTACATCAACGAGCGCGTGGGCAACTATGGGGTCGCTATCCTTTTGCTCACGGTTTTGATCAAGCTCATCTTCTTCCCGCTCGCCAACAAGTCCTACAAGTCGATGAGCAAGATGAAAAAGTTGCAGCCGGAAATGATCAAGCTGCGTGAACAGTTCGGGGAGGACAAGGCGCGCCTCAACCAAGAGATGATGGCCCTCTACAAGCGCGAGAAAGCCAACCCGGCATCCGGGTGCCTGCCCATCGTCGTCCAGATTCCCGTGTTCTTTGCCCTCTACAAGGTGCTGTTCGTCACCATCGAGATGCGTCACGCGCCTTTCTTCGGATGGATTCACGACCTGTCCGCTCCCGACCCGACCACGGTGTTCAACCTGTTCGGTCTTATTCCGGTAAACTTGCCGGATTTCCTGGTGATAGGTGTGTGGCCTCTGCTCATGGGGCTCACCATGTTCCTGCAGCAAAAGCTCAACCCCCAACCGGCGGACCCCATGCAGGCCAAGATATTCATGTTCCTGCCCATCATGTTCACCTTCCTGCTGGCGCGCTTCCCGGCCGGGCTGGTGATCTACTGGGCGTGGAACAACCTGCTGTCCATCATCCAGCAAAAGGTCATCATGGTGCGCATGGGGGTAAAGTAGCCGCCGGCGCCACCCATGGGGAGGAACGTTCGTGCTCTCCTCCGAAAACCCTGACGATTCGCTGGGCCAGGCTGAGGCCCTGGAACGGGGACGCCTGCTGTTCGCCCAGGACTGCCGGTTCGTACTGGGGGCCACCTCGCCCGACCAGGTGCCTGCCGCCGACCTGCCCGAGGTTGCCTTTGCGGGGCGCTCCAACGTCGGCAAGTCGAGCCTGGTCAACGCCCTTTGCGGGCGCAAGGGACTGGCCCGCATCTCTCGTACCCCGGGCCGTACCCAACAGCTAAATTTCTTCATTCTCGGCGGCAGGCTGATGCTGGCCGATCTTCCGGGGTACGGGTACGCCGAGGCTTCCAAGGCCAGCATCGAGCAGTGGACGCGGCTGGTCAGGGCATACCTGAAGGGCCGGGCGCAGCTCCGGCGCACCTGCCTGCTCGTCGACGCGCGGCGCGGCATCGGGGACGCCGACCGAGATGTCATGGAGCTCCTGGATGGCGCCGCCGTGGCCTATCAGGTGGTGTTCACCAAGTGCGACAAAGTCACGGCGGCGGGGCTCGCCGATCTGGGGATGGCCGTGGCCGGCGAACTGGCTTCTCATCCGGCGGCCCATCCCGTGGCGTTGGCTACCAGCGCCCGCGCCGGCACGGGGTTCTCCGAACTGCGCGCCGAGCTTGCTGTTCTATCCGCGAGTGAACTGGAGTAGGCTTAGCGCGCCATGAACAAGAAGGACAAAAAAGAGCGGAACGAAGGGCTCGATCAGGCCATGACCCTGTCCGAGGCGCTGCCCTACATGCGGCGCTACTCGGGCGAGACCTTCGTCATCAAGTACGGTGGTCACGCCATGGGGGACGACACCCTGAGAGAGCTGTTCGCCCGCGACGTCGTGCTCTTGAAGCAGGTCGGCATCAACCCCGTGGTGGTGCACGGCGGCGGACCGCAGATCGGCGTCATGCTGGAGCGCCTGAAGATCAAGAGCGAGTTCGTGGACGGCCTCCGCGTCACCGACAAGGAGACCGTCGACATCGTCGAAATGGTGTTGTCGGGGTCCATCAACAAGCAGATCGTCTCGGCGATTAATGTGGCGGGCGGTTTCGCCGTCGGGCTGTCGGGCAAGGACGCCAACCTGGTGCATGCCGACAAGCTAAAGCGCACCAAGCGCGACCCGGATTCCAACATCGAGCGCATCCTCGACCTCGGCCTCGTCGGCGAGCCCAGGGAAATCACGCCGTATATCCTCCATGTGTTGCGCAAAACCGACGTCATCCCGGTCATCGCGCCCATCGGCGCGGGGTCCGATGGCGAGACCCTGAACATCAACGCCGACACCGTGGCGGGCGCCGTCGCCGCCGCCATCGACGCCCGCCGCCTGTTGATGCTGACCGACGTTGCTGGGGTTCTCGACGGCAAGGGTTCCTTGATCCCCGAACTCAGCGTGGATGAGGCGCGGGCGCGCATCGCCGACGGAACAATCGAGGGCGGCATGATTCCCAAGATTGAAACCTGCCTGGAAGCGGTGGAGGGAGGCGTCGAGGGCGCCGTCATCCTCGACGGCCGGGTCCCCCACGCCCTTCTCCTGGAGATGTTTACCGAGCACGGCGCGGGTACCCTGATCCGATCCCGTTAGATGCGCGGCATTCCCGCCCGCATTTCCCTTAACGGTCCCGACCTGTCGCCCGGCCGCGAATGTTCGATCAGCATGCCACGGACGGCCAACAGCGCCTCGTCGCCCCGCTGATGTTCGTGGGCGTCGTTGACCTGCTTGAAATTGTCGAGGTCCACGTAAAAAAGACCGCTACGCTTGCCGCCACGCTTCAGGCGCTTGAGCCGCCGCGGCAACTCATCCTCTAAAAGGGCGCGGCGGTTGAGCAACTCGGTGAGGGGATCGGTGCGCGACAGCCGGACGATCTTTTCGTGCTTGTCAATTTGGGCGTTGGCGACGCCCAAATTGCTGTCCACGTCGCCAAGGAGGATGTAGTCGTCGCCCTCTCTAGTCTCCGCCTTCCTCGGCGTTCCAAAGCATCACGGCGCCGTTGACGGTGTCCTGGTAGCGGGTCGCCGCGGCCAGGAGTCGGTTGCGCCCGATTTCGTGATCGATGGTGCCGGGGACTCCGGCGAGCCGCGTGAGAAAGGACTTCGAGACCTTGAGCCCGTCCGTGTTGCCCTATTCCGCAGCCACGTCGAAGGTCTCCGACGGTGCGCGGCGATAGATGCGGCACCCTTCCGCCTTCAGGGCACGCGCCGTAGCGGCGGCGGAGAGCATGTTCTGCGGCTCCACTTCATCGCGGAACGTGCTGACCACGTGACCGAGGAGCTGTTCGCGGTAGCGGGCGCGGGCCAGCGCGTCTTCCAAGGTGCGCGCCTCGGTGGCGTCACGGCATACGCCCTTGGCGCCGCACCATCGGCCGTTGCCATCGAAAAGCGGGATGCAGGCCAGGATGATGCAGGCCTACGTCCCATCGGCATGGCGCATCCAGATCTCGACTTCCTCGAGCGGGCTCTCGGTGGTGAAGGGCACCGGCGCATCGCTCGCCGTGTCCAGTATCAATTCTTCGGGCGCGCCGACCGACAAGATCGGCGGCGCTGTAGCCAAGCGCGCCGCGCGGCGACACGAAGACGAAGGCGCCGTCGGCCCCCATTTCCCACGCGAAATTGTTCGACGCCTCGAGCAGGTCCTTGTAGTGCTGGCGCGATTCGACGAGCGCGTCCCGCACGTTGTAGCCGAGCGTCAGGTCACGGGCAAGGACGAGCAGGCTGTTTCCAGAAAGGACCGGCACCACGGTGATCCCTGAACCGCGCCGCCCTCGGCGTCGGGCAGGGATAGGGTGCCGTTGGCGACCGACTATCCGGCCACCACGGTTGCGATGAGCGCCGCGATCTCCGGCAAATCGCCCCGCTGCAAAAGGGCTCGGACGGCGGCGCCCCGGGGCGTTGGCAGCGATCACGCCGCCATCCGGACGCACCAGCACGGCGGGGCCGGGGCACCCGGTGACTAGTGTCTCCGCGGCTGCCGCGCCGGCGTCCTCGTTCACCTTCCGTGGCTTTGCCGGTTTATTCTTGCTCATCAAACCATTCGCGTGTTGGCGCGGTGCCTCTACATGAGGACATTGCCCCAGATGGCGGTGTGCTCTCAACTAGTGAATGGTGTGCTCTCAACTAGTGAATACGGATATGGGGCCTGCGAATTGCCGGTGCGGTGGCGATGGGGCTTGCCATAGGGCTGGCGGGGGGCCACTAATTGGCCATGAACAATTATTCCGGCAAGTCGCCGCGCCGCGAGTCCGCCGTCGAGCTTCGCGAGGCCGCGGTCTGGTTGTTCGACCTGGATAATACCCTTTATCCGCCCTCGAACAACGTATTCCGGCAAATCGAAAAGCGCATGACCGAGTACGTTGCGACCTACCTTGGTGTCGAGCTGGAGGAGGCTTTCGCCGTTCAGAAGAGCTACTTTCGGGAGTTTGGCACGACCATGCGCGGCATGATGAGTCGCCACGGCATGGACCCGGCGCCGTTTCTCGAATTTGTCCATACCATCGACCTCGGCGACATGGCGCCGAGTCCGTCGTTGGACGCGGTGTTGGGCTGCCTGCCGGGGCGCAAGCTGATCTTCACCAATGCTTCCGCCGCCCACGCCGGCCGGGTCATGGAGCGTCTCGGCGTGAGCCATCATTTCGACGACGTGTTCGATATTGCAGATGCCGAGTACGCCCCCAAGCCGGAACCTTCGGTCTACAGCAAACTCGTCGAACGGCACGGGCTGGACCCGCCGAGGACAGTGATGATCGAAGACATGGTGCACAATTTGGAGCCTGCCGCGGCGCTCGGCATGACCA
>DASCNF010000128.1:0-3750 GCA_036011345.1 Rhodospirillales bacterium
GTGAGCTGTCCCTCGGCGCCGATGTTCCATACGTTGCCGCGGAAACCGATGGCCAGGCCGACGGCGCACAGTAGAAGCGGCGCCGCCTTGATGAACAGCTCGGAGAGCCCGTAGAGGGTGCTGACCGGACGGATGAAGAACGTGTAGAGCGCCACGACGGGATTCTGCCCCAACGCGCTGAACAGGATCACCCCGAGCACCAGGGTCAGGCCCAGCGCGATCAGGGGCGACGAATAGCGCAGCCATTTCGACGGCATGACACGGGGTTCCAGCCTAAGCTGCATGGTGCCCGCCCCCGGTGCCGGCCGCGTCGAAGATTCCGGCCATCCAGCGGCCCACCTCTTCGACGTCGGTGTCGCAGGTGCGCCGCGCCGGAGACAGCCGCCCGTTCGAGATCACCGCGATGCGGTTGCTGATCTCGAACAATTCCTCCAGGTCCTCAGACACCACGAGCACCGCCGTTCCCTTGTTGCGCAAATCGATGATGGCCTGGCGGACCAGGGTGGCGGCGCCGACGTCGACGCCCCACGTAGGATAGGCCAGGATCATGAGCTTGGGTCCAAGAAGTATTTCGCGCCCGATAATGAACTTCTGGAGATTGCCGCCCGACAGGCTGCGCGCCTCGGCGTGGTTGCCGGCGCACACCACGTTGAAGTCGTCAACCACGGTATTGCAGTATTCGTCGATGCGCTCGAACTGGATAAAGCCGCTACGCACCATGTCCTTCTGGTAAGCGGTCAGCAGGGTGTTGTCCGACATGCTCATTTCGGGAACGGCGCCCCGGCCCAGGCGTTCCTCGGGCACGAAGGCCAATCCCTCGCCGCGCCGGTGGCCGGGCGGCAGATGCCCGGCCGGCACACCGGTGATGCGGATATCGTTGGCGTGGGTCGCCTTCCTTTCGCCGCTCAAGGCCTGCAAGAGTTCCTTTTGGCCGTTGCCGGCGACGCCGGCGATGCCGACGATCTCGCCGCCCCTGATGTCCAGGTATATCTCAGTGAGCTCGATCCCAAAGGGATCGTCGGCGGGCAGGGAAAGGCCATCGACCTCAAGGCAGACCTCGCCCCTGCCGTCGACATCGACGTTCTGGCAAACTGGCAGTTCGCTGCCGATCATCATCTCGGCGAGGCTCTTCGGCGTTTCCTGGCGGGGGTCGCAGGTGGCGGTGACCTTGCCGCCCCTGAGCACCGTCGCCCTTTCGCACAACTCCTTGATCTCGTCGAGCTTGTGGCTGATGTAGAGGATCGAGCAGCCCTCGCCGGCCAACCGCCTCAGGGTCTTGAACAAGACCTCGACCTCCTGCGGCGTCAGTACCGAAGTTGGCTCATCCATGATCAACAACTTCGGTTTTTGCAGGAGACAGCGAATGATCTCAACCCTCTGCCGTTCACCCACCGACAGGGTGTGAACGTGACGCCTGGGGTCGATGGGCAGGCCGTAGCGCGCGGAAATGGCGCTCACCCGCTCGGCCAGCTTGGCCAGGTCGCGGCTGTCCTCAACGCAGAGCGCGATGTTCTCGGCCACCGTCAGGGTGTCGAACAGGTTGAAATGCTGAAACACCATGCCGATGCCGAGGTGGCGCGCCCGCGCCGGATTGCCGATGGCAAGCCTTTCGCCGTTCCAATAGATCTCACCAGCGTCGGCCTGTACGACGGCGTAAATGATTTTCACCAACGTGCTCTTGCCAGCGCCGTTTTCGCCCAAGAGCGCGTGCACCTCGCCGGGCATGACCGTGAGGTCGATATCGTCGTTAGCGAGGGTCCCAGGGTATTGCTTGACGATGCCCCGAAGCTCCAACTGCGGGGTTGCGGCGGGGCCGGGATTTGTTGGCTGTAACGTCATCGCACTCCCTGTCTCTCAGGCGCCGGCGTTGGCCGCAAGGCCTAGTAACGAACCTTGCCGGGCATCGTATCCCATTCCTCGAACACGCCAAGCGCCTCTTCCGCCATGAGCCGGATGGTGGGAATTTCCCGGTCCTCGATAGGCTTCGCCACCTCCACGTAAATGTGCTCGTCGTCGAACCCGATGCCAGCGGCGTCCAGCCGCGAATTGGCGTAATAGATACGCCCCAGGCGCGCCCAATAGATGGCACTCAGGCACATGGGGCAGGGCTCGCAACTGGCGTAGATCTCGCAACCTTCCAGATTGAAGGTGCCAAGCGCCCGGCACGCTTCGCGGATCGCCACCACCTCGGCGTGGGCGGTGGGGTCGTTGGCCGTCGTCACCTGGTTGTGCCCCTCGGCAACAATCTCGCCGTCCTTGACGACGACGGCGCCGAAGGGGCCTCCCTCGAGCCCGTGCATCATCCCCCGGGAAATCGAAATGGCGCGTTTCATGAAATACCGTTCATCCATGGCGATATTCCCTCAAGCCGACCACGCCTGGGCGGGCATCCGTCCCGCGGCGTCACCGGTGGCTCCATGAATTTGCAGAATCTCGGCGGCAGCGGCGATGGCGATTTCCCGCGGATGCTTGCCCGAGAGGCCCTCGATGCCGATCGGGCACGTCACCCGCGCCAGGGTCTTCGGCGCCATCCCCTTGCGCGACAGGCGTTGCTCGAAGCGCTTGCGTTTGGTGCGCGAGCCGATGAGGCCGAGGTAGGCGAATTCCCCGCGCCGCAGTATTATCTCGCAAATCTCGTAGTCGAGCTGGTGGCTGTGCGTCATCACCAGGAAATAGGTGCCCGCCGGCGCCCGCTCAACGGCACCGTCCGGCGCTTCCGAGACTTCGGCGCGCACGTTGTCCGGCACCTGGCCGGGGAATTGGTCGGGCCGCGAATCGATCCAGGTAATATCGCAAGGCAGTCCGGCAAGCACCGAGACCAGCGCTTTGCCCACGTGTCCGGCACCGAACAGATAAAGTACCAGCCCCACCGGGGCCACCGGCTCCAACAAGAACAGTTTGCCTTCTTCGTGGCCGAGGGCGGCGGCACCCTTGCCGTCGGTCAATGTGGCGCCGGCGGAAAGCGTCGTCAGGCTTCGGCGCGCCAGTTTACGGAGTCTCGCGTCGGTCGCGGCATCGCCGAGCGTCCCCTCGGCGCCGTCCTCGCCGATCACCATCTTGCGGCCGCTACGCGCGCACGTGACGAGCACCGACACTGCCCCCGCCACCCGTCGTCCGGCCAGCCGGGAGAGCCATTCGGGCATCGATCCGTCGCCGGCCATGGGCTCGAACAGCACTGAAGTAAAGCCGCCGCAGCATTGGCCGAGCTCGGGGCCGAGCGGGTAGGAGCGCAGCATGGACGGCGTGGCACCTTCGGCCATCATGCGGCGCGCCTCTTCGATGGTTTTGTATTCCAGATGCCCGCCGCCGATGGAGCCCCGGGCGTCGGCGGCGGTAACGACCATCTTGGCGCCGGCTTCGCGTGGCGTCGATCCGTCGACCGCCGCCACCGTAACTACGACACCGGGCGTACCACTTTCCACGAGCGCAACCAGATTTTTGATCCAGTCGGTCATTCGGCGGCTCGTGCATCATCGGCCGACGACGACAAGCGTGCGCGCAAGGCCTCGACAGTCATGAGGATACGTTCCGGGGTAGCCGGGGAATCGAGCCTCGGGCTGAAGCGGTAGTCGCCGACGCTGGCGATGGCGTCCTTGATGGCGTGGAACACCGATATGCCCAGCATCAGGGGCGGCTCGCCGACCGCCTTCGAGCGGTACACCACATTGGCACGGTTGCGGCCCGTCTCGAGGAGTTGGACACGGAAATCAGCGGGCACGTCGCTGGCCACGGGAATCTTATAGGTTGAGG
>DASCNF010000129.1:0-35433 GCA_036011345.1 Rhodospirillales bacterium
GGGCGGCGCGCCTCACTCCGCCGCCGAGGCGACGGCACCGTCCGATGACGCGACCGCACGATGCGCGCCGACCTGCGGCGCGGTGTTTGCGTAGGAAATAATTGCCTCGTTACGAACAAACTAGGCAACTATTTCTTAACCGACATTTCCCAGATAGCCTTCAAATCCATAAAGATATCGTTCGCCCCCGGCCAAAACGAGACGATAAGGCCGCGTCCGAAGAACAGGCCGGCACCGAGCAAGATAACGACCAGGGCCACGACGCCGATGATGATGAGCTTGCCGCGGCTCGCCGACCCTTCGTCGTCCCCTGCGGCCGGGGGGGCGGAAAGGGAGTCCGGTATGGGTTCGGGGCCGGGGATGTTATCGGGGTCGATTGGCGAGCCGTCATCGTCGGTGTCGTCCTCTTCGCCGGTATCGACGAGAGAATCCATGGACTCGGGCTCGGATTCCGGCAGCCCCAGAATCGCATCGAGTTCCTCGTCCGTGGGCATTTCCTCGACCGCCTGTTCCTCGGGTGGCAGCGTCTCGGATTCCAGCTCTTCGGGTGCCGCCTCGATTTCGGTGGCGGCTTCGGTCTCCGCTTGCGGTTCGGACTCGGGTTGCGGTTCGGGTTGTGGCTCCGGCTCCGCAGCGGGCGGCAGCGAAGGTTCGGGCGTCGGCTGCACCTGTGGTGCCGGTTGTTCGGGCGGCGGCGGATAGGGCTGCGGAATCACCCTGGGTTGGGGCGCGTAGGCCGGTGCTTGCGCGTAACCGGGCGGCGGGGCATAGCCGGGCGGCGGTGGGGCGTAGCCGGGTGGCGGCGCGACGTATGTCGGTTGCGGCTGTGCCGGCGTCTGCGGCTGCACCGGATATTGAGTCCACATATAGTTGCAATTCGAACAACGCATCGAACGCCCAGACCCGCCGACGGCGCCGGCTTCCACGATGTAGTGCGTCGAACAGTTCGGGCAACGTATGATCATCGGGCGGCGATCGTGGGGGAAATTCCCTATCACTTATAGGCATTTGAGGGACTCAAGGCAAGCCGGGGTGGCAGGCTCGTGGGCCCTGGACGAATGGGGTTTTACCGTGCCATTGTGCGCCTTTAGGCGGGGGCGGTTTTTCGTGAGCACAGACGATAGCGACTGCATCGTGCGCTTTGAGAACGTCGGACTGCGCTACGGCTTGGCTCCGGAAGTGTTGCGGGACATATCGTACTCCCTTGATGCCGGCTCGTTTCATTTTCTTGTCGGGGCGAGCGGCGCCGGCAAGTCGTCCTTGCTCAGGCTCATGTACCTGGCCAACAAGCCATCGCGCGGCCTGGTCAACCTGTTCGGGCGCGACATCGCGACGCTTTCGCGCGCCGAACTGCCGGCCGTGCGCCGCCGCATCGGCGTCGTCTTTCAGGAGTTCAGGCTGCTTTCCCACCTGTCTGCTTTCGACAACGTTGCCCTGCCGCTCCGCGTCGCTAGCGTCAGGGAGGGCGAGGTCGAAAGAAATGTCGTCGAGCTGCTTTCCTGGGTCGGCCTCAAGGACCACCTTCAGGCTCGTCCGCCGACCCTGTCGGGTGGCCAGCAGCAACGCGTGGCCATCGCTCGCGCCGTCATCGCGCGGCCGCGCCTGTTGCTCGCCGACGAACCGACCGGCAACGTCGACGACCGCATGGCCATGCGCCTGCTGCATCTGTTCGAGGAGCTCAACAAGCTAGGCACGACAATCGTTATCGCGACCCACAACGAAACCCTTGTCGACAAACTCAAGCATCCGTGCCTGCGTCTCGATGAAGGTCGGATCTCCATGCGCCCCGGACGCGTCATCGACGCGGCGACGGACATGTCGGCGGCGGGCCGCCGGCGCGACGAGAGTGACGAGAGCGACGAGAGCGGCGAGGCGAGGCGGAAATCGGGGAAAGTCGCCTGAATGCTGTCGCGCCGTTCAGATATTCCCCTCGACCGCGACGGGCTCAGCCGCTTCCTCCCGTGGCTCGTCGCCTTCATGGTATATCTGGCGGCCTTCGCCCTGGCCGGCACGCTGGTGCTCAACACCCTGGCCGCGCGCTGGGACCGGGATGTGAGCGGTACCCTGACCGTGCAGATCCCCCCGGGCGCCGGTCCCCGCGACGACGACCAGCGCTTGCGGGCGGCCCTCGCCCTTTTCAGGGACATGCCCGGCGTCGCCTATGCCGACCCCCTTGACCAAGGACGTCTCATGGCGCTTCTCGAGCCGTGGCTGGGGGGCATGGAGGCGACGGCTGATCTGCCCCTGCCGCAGCTTGTCGACGTGTCCCTAACATCCGATGCCAAGCTCGATGTCGCGGCCCTCTCGCGGCGCCTCGCCGTGGCCGTTCCCGGAGCCACCATCGATGATCACAGCATCTGGCTGGCCCGCCTCGTACACATGGTCCGCGCCGTGGAGGCTATGGCCGGCGCCATCCTTGTCCTCATCGGGACGTCGACCGTCAGTACCGTGGTCTTCACGACGCGCACCGGCCTCGCCGTCCACCAGGAGGCCATCGAGGTTCTCCACCTGATCGGTGCCCAGGATGCCTACATCGCCCGGCAGTTCGCCTCCCGCGCCATGGCGCTGGGCTTGCGCGGCGGGGTGGCGGGTCTGGCGCTTGCCGTCCCCACGCTTCTCGGCATAGGATTCTTGTCGGCGCGCCTGGAAGCGGGGCTGGCACCCCAGCTCACGTTATTCGCCGAACATTGGCTAGCTCTGGCGGCCCTGCCGCTGGCGGCGGCGCTGATCGCCATGCTGACGGCGCGCTACACGGTGATGCGAACTCTGGCTCGGATGTTGTGACCGAGGCATGCCAAACGCGCCATCGGCCGGGGCGCCGTCGGGCAATCGGGAGAACCGCGGGCGGAGATGAACAAAGCGGACTACAGGCGCCGTCACGAGAGGCGCATGATCACGCGGCTGGTGGGCGTCCTTGCCATGCTCGGCGTGGCGTGGGGCGGCGGTCTGTTCTGGTTCGCCGCCTCCATACCCGAGGCGGTGAGCGATCCGGCCGCCCGCACGGATGCCATCGTCGTCTTGACGGGGGGCAGCGGACGGCTCGGCACTGGGCTCGAGCTACTTTCCGGAAACCGGGCGGGGAAGCTGTTCGTCTCCGGCGTCTATCACGGCGTCGATGTCGCCAAGCTTCTCGAACTCGCCCGGAGAACACCGGAGGAATTGAGGTGCTGCGTCGAAATCGGCTACAGCGCCGACAACACGGCGGGCAACGCGGCGGAAACCGCCGCCTGGATGCGCAAGCAGGGCTACCGGAGCCTGCGCATCGTCACCGCCAATTACCACATGCCGCGCAGCCTTCTCGAGTTCGGCTTTGTCATGTCGGCCAAGAAGTTGATCGCCCATCCGGTGTTCCCCGCGCACGTCAAGAGGGACCGGTGGTGGGCGTGGCCCGGTACCGCCTACCTCATCGTCAGCGAGTACAGCAAATACATACTCGCTTGGCTGCGCCATCTGGCCGTTGGCCGAAGGGCCGCGGATTCGGTTTCCTGACGCCGTGATCACCGAGCTCCGCTCGTCGCTCTTCAACGCCTGTTTCTTTGGCGTGTGCATGCTGTTCGGGCTGGCCACGTCGCTCGCGCTACCCCTGCCCCGGTGCGCCACCCAGTGGAGCTTCCGCCTGTGGGTGCGTGCCGTGTTATGGCTGTCGCGGGTAATCGTCGGGCTCGATTACGAGGTGCGCGGTGAAGAGCACATTCCCGGCGGCGGCGCCGTCTTCGCGTCGAAGCACCAATCGGCGTGGGATGTCGGCATTTTCCACGTGGTGACGAAGGATCCGGCCTATGTCCTCAAGAAGGAGTTGCTCCTCATTCCCTTCTACGGCTGGACCCTCAGGAAGGCGGCGATGATCGACATCGACCGCGCCGGCGGCGCGTCGGAGCTCAAACGCTTGGTGCGAAAGGCCGGGCAAGTGCTGGCCGGGGGCCGCGGCATCATCATTTTCCCGCAAGGCACGCGCATCGCGCCCGGGGAGCGCCGCCCGTACCATCCCGGCGTCGCCGCCCTGTACGCGCGGACGTCGGCGCCCGTCGTGCCGGTGGCGCTGAATTCCGGCTATTTCTGGGGCCGGCGCAGTTTCCTTAAGTATCCCGGCGTCATCACCATCGAGTTTCTGCCGCCCATGCCGGAAGGCCTCGATCGGCGCTCCTTCATGGCCGAACTCGAGGCACGCATCGAGACAGCGAGCGAAAGGTTGACGTGCGAGGCCGCCGCGAAGTATCCGCGGCGCGCCGCCAGCGTTCCAGCGCCGTAGACGCGGTCGCCACATTGTCGCGCCATGCCGCAACGCCTTTCACCACCTTGTGGACAAATTTGTGGGCAAAAGGCGGCACCGGACTTGTTTTTTACGGGAACAAACGCTGAAAACCTATATTTTTCAAGGGATAACGCCGCTTAGAGGAGGGGAAAAGGCAGTGCAAACATAACAAGAACACATTGTTGACTGGGCTCCTGCCACACCGTAAGATCGCTCCTGGAAATCCTTGGAAACATTGGATTACGGGCCACCATCGGCGCCTTCGGGATCACCCTGGACGGGTCCCCCGGTTGGTCGCCGGACTGCCACGGGGACCTTGATGACGCAGATATCGGCCATATCGCAGCAGATATGGGACATGAAGTACCGCCTCAAGAAGGCGGACGGCCGACCTGTGGACAAAATTCTTGCCGATACCTGGCGGCGGGTAGCGCGGGCACTGGCGGCGCCCGAGGACGACGCAAAGGCCTGGGAAGAGCGCTTCTTCGAGGCCCTGGAGGATTTCCGCTTCCTGCCGGCGGGGCGCATCGTCTCGGGGGCTGGCAGCGAGCGCAACGTGACCCTGTTCAACTGCTTCGTCATGGGCGACGTGCCCGACGACATGGCGGGCATCTTCGACAATCTCAAGGAGGCGTCCCTCACCCTGCAACAGGGCGGCGGCATCGGCTACGACTTCTCAACGCTGCGTCCCAAGGGCGCCCTGGTCAAAGGCGTCGGCGCCGATGCCTCGGGGCCGCTGTCCTTCATGGATGTCTGGGACTCCATGTGCCGCACCATCATGAGCGCCGGCTCGCGGCGCGGCGCCATGATGGCGGTGATGCGCTGCGACCACCCGGACATTGAGGCCTTCATCGAGGCCAAGCAGCAGCCCGGGCGCCTTCGCATGTTCAACCTTTCGGTGCTGGTCACCGACGCTTTCATGCTGGCGGTGAAGGAAGACGCCGCCTGGCAACTCGTCTTCGAGGGTACGGTCTTCAAGAGCATGGCGGCGCGCGATCTGTGGGATAAGATCATGCGCGCCACATACGCCTACGCCGAGCCCGGCGTGGTATTCATCGACCGCGTCAACCGGCTCAACAACCTCTATTATTGCGAAAACATCCACGCCACCAATCCGTGCGGCGAACAGCCGTTGCCCGCTTATGGTGCCTGTCTCCTCGGCTCGCTCAACCTGGCGCGGCTGGTCGAGGCGCCGTTCTCGCCGCGGGCGGTGCTCGATATCGGCGCCCTCGGCGCCCTGACTGCGACGGCGGTGCGCATGCTCGACAACGCCATCGACGTCTCCCGCTTCCCCCTGCCCCAGCAGGCCGACGAGGCGAGAGCGAAGCGACGCATGGGCCTCGGCGTCACCGGGCTGGCCGACGCCCTGATCATGTGCGGCACCCGCTACGGCAGCCGCGAAGCGGTGGCCCTCACCGAGACCTGGATGAAGGAGATCCAGCGCGCCGCCTATCTGGCCTCGGCGCGACTGGCGGCGGAAAAGGGGGCCTTCCCCCTCTACGCCGCCGACAAGTATCTGGCCGGCAAGACCGTGCAGGGCCTCGATGCCGACGTGCGCGCCGCCATCGCCGAGCACGGCGTACGCAACGGCCTGCTCACCTCGGTAGCTCCGACCGGGACCATTTCGCTGTTCGCCGACAACGTCTCGTCGGGGCTCGAGCCCGTCTTCAGCTTCCAATACACCCGCCACGTGCTGATGCCCGACGGCCAGCGCCGCGAGGAGCAGGTGACCGACTACGCCTATCGCTTGTTCCGCCACCTGCGCGGTGCCGACGCGCCCCTGCCCGATTGCTTCGTCGACGCCCAGGGCCTAAGCCCAGCCGACCATCTGGTCATGCAGGCCGCCGTCCAGAAGCACATCGACAGCTCGATCTCCAAGACCATCAATTGCCCCGAGGGCATCTCGTTTGCCGACTTCGAGGGCATCTACGCAGAAGCCTATGAGCTCGGCTGCAAGGGCTGCACCACCTACCGGCCCAACGTGGTCACCGGCGCCGTGCTCGAGGCCAAGCCGGGGGCGGGTGCCGCAGGCGCTACAGGTGCCACAAATGCGCAAGGCGAGCAGGCTGAGTTGCCGCTCGAGGCGCCGGGTGCCAGGACGGCGCGACCCAAGGACACCGGCGATTCAGGCGCCATCGTCTATATGACCCAACCCCTGGACCGCCCCGAGGCGCTGCCAGGCTCCACCTACAAGGTGCTGTGGCCGGAATCCGACCACGCCATCTACATCACCATCAACGACGTGGTCCAGGATGGACGGCGGCGCCCCTTCGAGGTGTTCATCAATTCCAAGAACATGGAGCACTACGCCTGGACGGTGGCGCTGACGCGCATGATCTCGGCGGTGTTCCGGCGCGGCGGCGATGTCTCCTTCGTGGTAGAGGAGCTCAAGGCGGTGTTCGATCCTCGCGGCGGCCAGTGGGTGGCGGGGCGTTACGTGCCCTCGCTCCTAGCCGCCATCGGCGGCGTCATCGAGCGCCACATGATCGACATCGGCTTCATGTCGGCTCCCGGCCGGCTCGCCAAGGAGCGCGCCGAGGCCAAGGTTGTGGCCATCGGCCAGGACGCCGTCGCCCCGCCCGAGGCCGACCGGCACTTCCGCCAATGCCCCAAGTGCGGCCAGGCCAGCATCATCCACCAGGAAGGCTGCGACACCTGCGTGAGCTGCGATTACTCCAAGTGCGCGTGAGGGTGTGGCGCCCTCATCCCCGCCCCGCCCACGCCGCCGCCAGCACCCGGTGCAGAAAATCGTCGTGGATGCCGATGTTGTCGAGGTGGCGCACCGTGTTGGCCACGTATTCGAGGCCCGAGCCGTGCGGCCCCCTGCCCTGGCGGATGAGCTCGGCGGTGCGCGCCACGGGCAGCTTGCCTGCGTATTGGCGGTGCTCGCGCCGCGCTACGAAGCCGTAGCCGGAGACACGGCGCCCGTCGTCGAGGCGCACCTTCAGGTATTTCGGCACGTAGACCTTGTTGAGCATCTCGCGATCGTCGAGATAGGCGATGACCTCGTCCACGTTCTCGACGGCCACCCGATAGGCGCATCCCCGGCACGAGCCGCCGCGGTCGAGCCCGAAGACCAAGCCGGGGCGCTGCGGCGATCCCCGGAAGCGGATGGAATAGATGCACAACGCCCGGTGATAGCCGTAGGCGCGCGCCGTCTGGGCCTCGACATAGTCGAAGTCAGGCTGCCACATGAGCGAGCCGTAACCGAAGACCCAGAATTTCCCCGCCTCGCCCGTCAACCGATCTTCCTCTCGTGCCCCTCCCAATAGGGGGCGCGCAGCTCGGCCTTGCGCACCTTGCCCGACGGCGTGCGAGGCAGCGCCTCGATGAAGTCGACGGACTTGGGGATCTTGAAGCCACCGAGCTTGCCGCGGCAGAATCCGATGACCTCGGCCTCCGTCAGGGAGGCGCCGGGCCTGGGCGCCACCACCGCCTTCACGGCCTCCACCCAGCCCCCGTCGGGCACGCCGATGACCGCCACCTCAAGCACGCCCGGATGGCCGGAAATGACGTTCTCGACTTCCGCCGGGTAGATATTCTCGCCACCCGAGATCACCTTGTCCACCTTGCGATCGACCACGTAGTGGTAGCCTTCCGCGTCGCGCCGGCCCATGTCGCCAGTGTGCAGCCAGCCGTCGCGCAGCGTCTTTTCAGTGGCCTCGGGGCGTTTCCAGTAGCCGCTCATCACGCTCTCTTTGCGCGCGCAAATTTCGCCGATCTCGCCTACCGCCACCTCGTTGCCGTCGTCGTTGGCGAGCTTGATCTGGCAGCCCATCAGCGGCTGGCCGCAGGACTTGAGGAGATGGTCGTGCCCCGCCGTGAGCCCCTTGCGGTGCGCCTCCGCCGACAGCAGCGTCACCATGACCCCGGACTCGGTCTGGCCGTAGGTCTGCTGAAAATCTGCGTCGTACACCTCCATGGCGCGGGCCAGGCGGTCCTCGGGAATCGGCGAGGCGCCGTAGCTCAAACGCTTCAGGGGCGAGACGTCGGTCTTCTCGGCGGCCGGCGATTCCAACAGAAATATCATCATCGACGGCACCAGGGCGGTAAAGTTGACGCGCTCGTCGGCGACCAGCTGGTGAAAATGGTCCGGGTCGAACCTGCTCTGCACCACCGTGGTCGAGCCGACCAAGAACTGGGTCATGCCGAGTTCGTGCCCGCCGGCGTGGAACTGGGGCATGACCTGCAGGCTGACCTCGTCGCCGCAGGCACCGGAATCGAAGGCCAGCAGCATGATCCCCTGCATCATGCGGCGATGAGTGTGCATGGCCCCCTTGGGGCGGCCGGTGGTGCCGCTCGTGTACATGATGGCGCACATGTCGTCCGGCGAGACGGAGGCGGCCGGAGGCTTCGCCGCGCCTTTGGCCAGGATGTCGTCGTAGCCGAGCCCGACGCCGCTCCCTGTGCCGCCCCTTGTGCCGATGGCGATCCAGCGCTTGACGCCGCCGAGCGCGTCATGCATCTCCTCGGCGACGCCGGCCAGATTGTCGCTGTACATCATGGTCGTGCATTCGGCGTCGTCGACGACGAAGCCGAGTTCGTCAGCCGTCAGCCGGTCGTTGAGAGGCACCCACACGGCGCCCAACGACATGATGGCGAACACGGTCTCCGCGTGTTCGAGGCGATTCGAGCACAGCAGGCCGACCCGATCCCCGGCGCGCACTCCCAGCCCCTGAAGCGCGTTGGCCAGGCGCCAGGTCCGCGATTGCAGTTCGGCGTAGGTGATGCGGCGGTCCCCCCAGACGACGGCCGTCTTGTCCGGGGTCCGCGTCGCGTGGCTGCGCGGAATATCACTGACCAGCATGTGATGATTCTCGTTTGTCTTCTCGTTTGTCGTCCCGTTTGCCGTCTCGTGGAGCACCGCCGGCAACGGCCACGGGCGAGCCTGCGAAATCCGCAGCAAGGCCAGCCTCTCGATTCGGAGCGTGCAACGGACTATAAACTCAAAGCCCGCGGCAGGGGCGGCAAAATCGCCGTAAAATTCATCATGTCTTCACCATCCGACCCCGGCACGAGCGTAATCCCCCAGGGCGCGGCCGTGGCGCCGCACCCACCGCCCGGCACCCCGACCGCCGTCAAGGTGGTCTTGGCCGCCCTCGTGACGGTGGCATGTGCCGCCACCGTCTACGTGGTGTTGTGGTTCTATATGGCCGCCTCCTACCGCAACGCCATCGATGAGTGGGCCGCGACGCGGCGCGGCGAAGGCCTCGAGGTGCGCTATGCCCGCCTCGAGATGAGCGGCTTCCCCTTCATGCTCAGGGTGACGCTGGAAAAGCCCGGCGTGGGCGCCCCCAAGGCTGGCGCGCCGTGGCGCTGGGACGGGGCGCGCGCCATCGGCGAAGCCCGTCCTTGGAGCCCCCGCCGCGTCAGGGTCATGATGGCCGGCGCCCATAGGATCGCCTGGACCCGTCACGGCACACCGGTGCGCTACAGGGGTTCGGCGGAGGAACTGACGGCGAAAATCGCGATAGATTCCGGGGGGCGCCACCAACTGTGGCTGGACATCGGCGGGCTGGCCCTCAAGGGCGAGAGCGGGGAGCTTGAGATCGCCGTCGCCGAGGCCCACGCCGAGGCTTGGCGTACCACCGCAGCGTCCGCCGACCACCTCACAGCGACGGCGCAAGTGGATCTTGAGGCCAGCGGCCTGCGGCTTCCCCGCGGCCTTGCCCTGCCGTTTGGCACCCGCGTCGGCATCATCGCCCTCAAGGCCACCCTCATGGGTCCTATCGCGCCGGGCCAGTTTCCAGATTCCCTGGCCGCCTGGCGGGATACGGGAGGCACCCTCGAGGTGCATCGGCTTGCCGTCACCTACGGACCCCTGAGCGGTCGCCTCACCGGCACCCTGGCGCTCGACGCCGCCCTGCAGCCGATCGGCGCCCTGACCGCCAAGTTGGGCGGCTTCTTCGAAGCCGTCGATGGGTTGAGAAAAGCGGGGCTGGTCGGCGCGCGTCAGGCGCTGATGGCGAAAGTCATTCTCGGCGTGCTCGCCAAAAGGCCGCCCGGCGGCGGCGCGGCGACCCTGAACGCGCCGTTGACCATCCAGGACCGTCGCCTTTACGTGGGACCGGTGGACCTGGCCGAGGTGCCGGCCATCCGCTGGCGGGATGGCGGCGGATGATGCCGCGCCGCGGAAATCTGCTATCTTCGAGGGCGATAACCGTGCTCCGCGCAATCACCATAGTGGCCGCCGCCACGGTCCTGACGCTTTCTGGTTCCGCCGCCACCAGCGACGCTGACCATCCCCGTGCCGCCGGCGACATGAGCCGCTACCTGGGCGGACAGTTGCTGGTGGCTACCCGGAGAATGGGCGATCCGCGCTTCGCCGAGACTGTCATCTACATGGTGCAGCACGACGCCGGGGGGGCCATGGGTCTGGTCGTCAACCGGGTCATGGGCAGCGGCCCTCTCGCCAAGTTTCTCAAAGGCGTGGGCATCGAGGCGGCGGGGATCGAGGGCAAAATCCGTCTACACTACGGTGGCCCGGTAGAGATCGGCCGCGGTTTTGCCCTCCACTCGAGGGACTTTCACGGCGATGGTACCGTCCGCCTGCCGGGCGATGTCTCCATGTCGGCGCTGTTGGAGGTCCTCAAGGCGGCGGCGGGAGAGGGGCCGGAGCGCGCCCTTTTCCTGTTTGGCTATGCCGGGTGGGCGCCCGGCCAACTGGAAAATGAGCTCAAGCGCCAGGACTGGGTCACGGCGCCAGTCGATATCGAGCTCATATTCGACGGCGACGAGGAGACAAAATGGCACCGGGCGCTGTCCCGCGCCGGGCTCAAGTTGTAAGCCTCGGCGCCGTCCGTGCTCTCAGGGGCTTGTCGCACTCTATGCCTGATCGGCCTCGATGACGCCGCGGCGGATGTCGCGGGTGCGTTTGAACAGCTGTTCCAGCGTCTCGCCGTCGCCGCGCCGGATGGCGCGCTGCAGCGCCGTCAGGTCCTCGTCGAAGCGCCCCAGCATCTCGAGCACCGCGTCCCGGTTCTCGAGGAAGATGTCGCGCCACATAACCGGGTTGGAGGCGGCGATCCGCGTGAAGTCGCGAAAGCCGCTGGCCGAGAACTTGACGACCTCCTGCTTGAGGTCGTCGCCGAGGTCGGTGGCGGTGCCGACGATGGTGTAGGCGATGAGGTGCGGCACATGGGACGTGATGGCCAGCACTTGGTCATGGTGACCGGCGTCCATGATCTCGATCATCATGCCGGCCCGGCGCCACAGTTCCGCCACCCGCTCCACCGCCCCTTCGTCGGTGCCGGGCGCCGGCGTCAGGATGCACCACCGCCCCTCGAAGAGCTCGGCGAAACCGGCCCCGGGGCCGCTGTGCTCGGTTCCCGCCACCGGATGTCCGGGCACCAAATGGACGCCGTCGGGCAAATGCGGGGCGAGGTCGCGAAACGCCACCTGCTTGACCGAACCCACGTCGCTGACGATGCAACCCGGGGCGAGGGCCGGCGCCATGGCGGTGGCGATTTCAGCATAGGTGCCGGGCGGCGCGCAGACCATCACCACGTCAGCGCCCTCGACGGCGGCGGCGGAATCCAGCGTCGTGATGTCGGCTAAACCCAGTTCGACGGCCTTGTCCAGGGTGTGCTGGGTGCGTGCTGCGACCGCGACATGGCTGGCCAGGCCGTCGCGGCGCACGACGCGGGCCAGGGACGATCCGATCAGCCCGAAGCCGATGAAGGCGATGCGCCGAAACAGCCGGGTATCGCTCTCGCGGGCCATGGCTCAGTCCACTAAGGCGTCGAGCGCCTCGGCGACGGCGCGCATTTCGTCCTCGTGGCCGACCGTGATGCGCAGGGCATCGGGCAGCCCGTACGACCCCATGCGGCGCACGATAATGCCGCGGTCCTTGAGAAAGGCGTCGGCGGCCTCGGCGTCGCGGCCGGGCGCGTTGGGAAATCGCACCAGCACGAAATTGCCGGCGCTGTCCTTCACCTCGAGACCGAGCGCCCGGGCCTGCCCGGTGATCCACGGCAGCCATGTCGCGTTGTGGGCGCGCCCGGCGTCGGCGAAGGCGGTATCCCGAAGCGCCGCTAGGCCCGCCGCCTGGGCCGGCGCACAGACGTTGAAGGGGTTGCGCATCCGGTTAAGCACATCGGCGACGTCCGGCGGACAGTAGGCCCATCCGAGCCGGAGCCCGCCGAGCGCGTAGAGCTTGGAAAAGGTGCGGGTCATCACCACGTTGTCGCCAGCCTCGACCAGATCGATGCCGGGCGCGTAGTCGTCGCGTGACACGTACTCGGCATACGCCGCATCGACAACCAACAGCACGTCCTCGCGCAGCCCGGCTCGCAGGCGGTTGAGTTCGGACGCCGGCAGGTAGGTTCCCGTGGGGTTGTTGGGATTGGCCAGAAATAGAATCCGGGTCTTGCCGGTGACCCGCTCGAGCAGGGCGTCGGCGTCGGCGGTGAGGTCGCGCTCGGGGGCCGCCACCGGCGTGGCTCCCACCGTCCGCGCCGCGATCGCGAACATCAGGAAGGCATGCTCGGTGTGCAAAATCTCGTCCCCCGGGCCCGCATAGGCCCGGCACAGCAGTGCTATCAGCTCGTCGGAGCCGGCGCCGCACACGATGCGCGCCGCGTCCAGGCCGTTCAACTCGGCTAGGGCGGCGCGCAACTCGGCGCAGGCGCCGTCCGGGTAGCGGTGCATTTCGGCCGCCATCTCCTCAAAGGCGGCGACTGCCATGGGGCTGGGGCCGAGAGCGCCTTCGTTGGAGGCAAGCCTGATCACCCTGTGGCGGCCAAGCAGGGCGGATTCGCCGCCCACGTAGGGCCTGATCCCGGTGATGCCGGGGCGGACGGCAAGCGGGCTCATGACGGAGCGGCCTTGCGACGCGGCGCCTCATTATGCGCCGGCTTCTTCTTGGCGGGCGCCACTGCCAATTGCTCGGGCGTCAGGGGCACGGCGTAGGCGCCGAGCACTACCACCCGCTGCACGGTGGGGCCGGCGTCGTTGAGATAGCGCAGGACCCTGCGGTCGTCCTCGGCGGCGAAATCGTCGATCTCCGCCAGGTAGAGCCGCATTCCTGGCGCCTGCTCGGCGTTGGATTGGACCGTGAAGGTTGCTGGCAGGCTGGCCTCGGCGAGCGCCGGACCGAGGCTGGCCAGCGCGATGTCGTCCTTGGCCTCGATGGCGATGAGCGAACGGTCGCGGCCCGTCGCCTTCACCGCCAGGGGACAGATGACGAGACCGCCCTCGTCGGCGTCGCGGCTGTTGCCCTGACCGGCGAAGGGAACGCGGGCGACGACGCGCGGGGAGCCCGGGCTCGACGTCGCCAGATACGGCCACCAGGGGTCGGTATCGTCCTGGGTGGGCAGGGGGACGACGCCGACCGTCACCTCCTGGCTGCGCACCGCCTCGATGACCCGGCGCACCGAGGCGTGGCCGGTCATGGGCGTGAACGAGCCGTATTGGTCGCGTGCCAGGTCCCAGTAACCGCTGCCCGGTTCGGGCATGTACACGGCGACGGAAAACGGCCCCTCGAAGGAAAGCGTCGCCACGATCAACTCGCGCCAGATGCGCACCAGCTCGCGCTTGGGGAAAGGACCCTTGTGGCGCGCCATCAGCCGATTGAGGATCTGTGCCTCGCGGGCCGGCCTAATCTTCACTTTCTGGCCGCGCTTGAGGTCGCGGATGCCTTCCACCGCCTTGGTACGGCGCACGATCAGATCGTGCAGGGCATCGTCGATCTTGTCGATATCCCGCCTTAGGGAGTCCAGGGTCTTTCGGGTGCTCATGTTCGGTTCCGGGCAGGCGATGGCGGCGCGGACAAGGGCTCGCGCTAGGGGTGCCTAGTGATAATGGCATGTCCCCCCAAAATCAAAGAAAACATTGACACTCAGGGACTTGCTTCCTAGCAATGTTGCCCCCATTTCAGAAAATTCGACGCACCCGAGCCTAGCCATGACCGACGCCGAGAGTAAAATCGCCCCACGGTCGGAGACAAGAACTCTTCCCGGCGGCCATGTGACCCTGGGGACAGACCGTCCGCTACGCCTCGATTGCGGCGTGGAGATGCGGGATTTCGCCGTCGCCTACCAGACCTACGGCACCCTGAACGCCGACAAGTCCAACGCGATCGTGGCGTGCCATGCGCTGACCGGCGACCAGTACGTGGCCGAAATCCATCCGGTAACCGGCAAGGAGGGCTGGTGGCACGCGCTGGTGGGGCCGGGGAAGACTCTCGACACCGACCATTACTTCATCCTGTGCGCCAATATCCTAGGCGGCTGCATGGGCACCATCGGCCCCAAGGAGACCAACCCGGCCACCGGCAAGCCCTGGGGTCTCGACTTCCCGGTGATTACGGTGGGAGACATGGTGCGCGCCCAGGTCATGCTGCTTGACCACCTCGGCATCGAGCAGGTTTTCGCCGTGATCGGGGGATCGCTTGGCGGCATGCAGGTCCTGGAGTGGGCGGCGAGCTACCCGGAGCGGGTGTTTGCCGCCATCCCCATCGCTTGCGCCGCCCACCAATCGGCCCAGAACATCGCCTTCCACGAAGTCGGGCGCCAAGCCATCATGGCCGATCCCGAATGGTGTGGCGGCGCCTACCAGAGCCAAGGCAAGAACCCGCACCGGGGCCTCGCCGTGGCCCGCATGACGGCCCACATCACCTACCTTTCCGAGCCCGCCCTGCACCGCAAATTCGGGCGCCGCCTGCAGGACCGCGACGTGGTGACGTTCGGCTTCGACGCCGACTTCCAGGTGGAGAGCTATCTGCGCCACCAGGGCAGCACCTTCGTCGAGCGCTTCGACGCCAACTCGTATCTCTACATCACCCGGGCCATGGATTACTTCGACCTCGAGGAGAAGCACCAAGGTGTGCTCGCCGACGCGTTCCGGGACACGCCGGTGCGCTTTTGCGTGGTCTCGTTCACCAGTGATTGGTTGTACCCGACGGTGGAGTGCCGCCGCATCGTCCACGCCCTCAACGGGGTCGCCGCCAACGTCAGCTTCGCGGAAATCGTCTCTGACAACGGCCACGACTCGTTTCTTCTGGACGAGCCGGAGTTCCACAGGGTGTTGCACGGGTTCCTCATAGGCGCTGCCGAGCACCGCGGCCTGCCGCGAATTTTGCCATGATGGCGGAAAGCGCCCGCAAGGCTATCCGGCTCGACCTCCAGTTCATCGCCGACATGTTCGAGCCGGGGTCGCGGGTTCTCGACGTCGGTTGCGGCGACGGCGCCCTTCTTGATTACCTGTTTCACTTCAAGCAGGTCGACGGGCGCGGCATCGAGCTCAGCACCGAGGGCGTCAACGCCTGCGTCTCGGCGGGACTGTCGGTGGTGCAGGGCGACGCCGACGTCGATCTCGCCGACTACCCGGACGCCGCCTTCGATTACGTGGTGCTCAGCCAGACCCTGCAGGCAAGCCGCGCGCCCAAGGTCTTGATCGAGCAACTCTTGCGCATCGGGCAGCGCGCCGTCGTCTCGTTTCCCAACTTCGCCCACTGGCGCATGCGCGCCTACCTGCTGAGGCACGGCCGCATGCCGGTCACCGGGCTGCTGCCCTATCAGTGGTACGACACCCCCAACATACATTTCTGTACGATCCGCGACTTCGTGGTGATGTGCCGGGAGATGAATGTCAACATCGAGCACAGCTTTTCCCTGGATCACAGGGGACGGGCGCGGCGCTTCCGCGGCGACCCGTTCCTCGTCAACCTGTTCGGTGAACAGGCCCTGTTCGTGATGTCCAAGGGGTGAGCCAGCGCGTCGGGACCGCGTTCAAGGGGCGCGCCGGGGCATGTCGAGGACGGTGCGGCGGCGGCGCTCCTTGGCCTCGGGCTGGGCGGCGTAGATCTGCTTAGTGGCCTCGGCGATGATGACCCCGGCGAACCTGGGGAACCAGCGTTCGCCGATCTTCTCCCAGGCCGGCGCCGCCGACAGCACCATGCGCCAGCGCGAGGGCGGTACGAACAGGCCCGACGAGGCGCCGAGCGGCGTGAACATGGTGTCGCGCAGGAGGCGCGTGAGCTGGTCCGGGGAATAGGGCCGCCCGTGGCCGAAGGGGGTGCGCTCGAAGCGCGCCCACAGGCCGGCGCGGTTGGGCGCCACGATCAACAACCGGCCGCTGCCCGAAAGCACCCGCCATATCTCGCGCATCAGGGGGCGCACTTGCTCGGTGCATTCGAGGGCGTGGATGACCAGCACCCGGTCTATCGACAGGTCTTCGAAGGGCAGTTCCGCCTCGTCGGCCAAGAGTGTCAGCCCCCTGGCCTCGGAGGGCCAGTGCAGCACACCTTGGGCCGCCGGCATGGCCGCCGCGACGCGACGCGCTTCGGTGCGGAAGAGGCCGAGATAGGGCGTCGCATAGCCGAGGCCGAGCACGCTCTGGTCCTTGGCGTCGGGCCACGCGGCGCGGATGCGCTGGCGGATGGCGCGGCGCGCCACCTGGCCGAGGCTGGTGGCGTAGAAGTCGCGCAGGTTGACGGTGTCGTTCCACATGGGGCTGAGTCTAACCCATGGACCGAGGGCGGCGTAAGCCCGTCAACCGCCGCCAAGCGTCGACTCAGTCGCCCATGAACGCCTCGTCGACGTCGACCTGGTAGCCGAAGATGATCTTGTTGGTCTGGTTGAACATGCCGACCACGGCCATGAGTTCACCCTGGGTCTCGTCGTCCATGCCGAGCTTGCGCGCCGCCGCGGTGTGCGAGCGGATGCAGTACTCGCAGCCATTGGTGGCGGAGACGGCGATGGCGATCATCTCCTTGGTGAGGGGATCGAGGCGGCCCGGCGCCATGACCTGCTTGATGCCTTTCCACAAGCGCTTAAGGGTGGGGGGGTGGACGGCGATGGTGCGCCAGAAGTTGGGCACGAAATCGGTGCCGCGCACCTCCATGAAATCGTCGTAGACGGCGCGCACCTCAGGGCTGGCGTCCTCGTATTCCACCATTTTCACGGTCGGCATAGCTCCCTCCTCCGTTGGCTTCGATCCCTCTTCCCAGGGGCGCCGGAGTATGGGGGCCGGAGAGAGCCGGGGCAAGGGAAGGGGGCGTAACTTGAGCAAGGACGAAGCGCGCTACGTGACGGAGATGGTCCGCCGCATCATTGCCATTTTGCTCATGGAGCCCCGCCTCAAAGCCAACTACAAGGTCGTGCGCGACGGCACCTATCCGTGGCCCAGCGCGACGCGTTAGCGCCCGCCCCTGCCAGCCTGATTTACGGCAATAATTTATGGTGTTTATTTACAGATGATAGATATGCGAAAAATTACGGCGTACGTGCTGGAAAACCTACTACGCAAAGCCCAGGCGGCGACTGGTAAGGGCATCACTGAAACCGTGCGCCTTGGCCTCGACCTTCTCGCATCCGAGAGGGCGGCGGAGGACTCGCGCCGCATGCGCGGCGAGGTCCATCTCGACATCGAGCCGGGGGAACTGCGCCGCGACCGGCGGTGATTCTCGCCATCGATGACGGTCGGGACATCGACGCGCTCGATCGGTTGATCCCGGCGCTACCGACGCTCGATATCAGCGAAGGATACTTCGAGCGCGCCGGCCGTACCCGGCGCCGGGTGCTGGCGGAGGCCCGGGGGGCGCCGCTCGCCGATGCCCTGATTTACCAGTCCTGCCTTGATCACGATGCCCGGTTGATCACGCGTGACCGTGACTTTGCGCCGTTTGCAAAGTACTGCGGAATGAATCTCTACTGAGCCGTCCCGGCTATTCTTGGCTTTTTCCAAGGACTGATTTGCGGCGGAGTCGGACCGCCCCCATCCCTACGTCAAATACTGCCCGCCGTTGACGGTCAGCGTCGCGCCAGTGACGAAGCCGGCGTCGTCGGAGGCCAGGAAGGCGACGCAGCGCGCCACTTCCTTGGGCTCGCCGAGGCGGCCCACCGGGATCAGCGGCAGGACCTTCTCGTTGATAACGTCCTCGGGTACGGCGCGCACCATCTCGGTGGCGATGTAGCCGGGCGCCACAACGTTGACGGTGATGCCCTTTGCGGCGTTCTCCTGAGCCACCGCCTTGGTGAAGCCGATGATGCCGGCCTTGGCGGCGGAATAGTTAGCCTGGCCGAACTGGCCCTTCTGGGCGTTGATGGAACTGATGGAGATGACGCGCCCGAAGCCGCGCTCGCGCATGCCGCCGAGGACCTGCCGCGTCATGTTGAAGATGCTGTCGAGGTTGGTGCGCATGACCTCCGACCACTGCTCGGGAGACATGCGATGGGCAACGGCGTCGCGAATGATGCCGGCGTTGTTGACCAGCACCTCGACCGGCCCCGCGTCGGCCTCGACGGCGGCCAGCCCGGCCTCGCACGCCGCGTAGTCGCCGATGTCGAACTTGACGGCGGGGATGCCCGTCTCGGCGCTGAACGCCTCGGCGGCCGTGTTGTTGCCACCGTAGTTAGCGGCCACCGTGTAGCCGGCCTCCTTCAAGGCCATCGAAATGGCCCGTCCGATGCCGCGCGTACCGCCCGTTACCAGTGCTACCCGGCCCATAGCGTCATCCCTCCTTTGTGAAGCTGCCACCTCCTATATAACACGGGCGTTCCGGTACCGAAACATCTTAGCAAGCCCAACCGATCGGCAGTGAAGGCGACGGCTAACAGCGCTCCACGCACATAGCGATGCCCATGCCACCACCGATGCAAAGCGTCGCCAGGCCCTTCATGGCGTCGCGCCTCTGCATTTCGTGGAGCAAGGTCACCAGGATGCGCGTCCCCGAGGCGCCGATGGGGTGGCCGAGCGCGATGGCGCCGCCGTTGACGTTGACCTTGTCTGTGTCCCAGCCGAGGTCCTTGTTGACGGCAAAGGCCTGGGCAGCGAAGGCCTCGTTGGCCTCGATGAGATCGAGGTCCTCGATGCTCCAGCCCGCTTTCTCCAGTGCCTTGCGGCTGGCCGGGATGGGGCCTGAGCCCATGACCGCCGGATCGACGCCGGCGGTGGCCCAGGAAACGATGCGGGCCAGGGGTTCGATGCCGCGCTTGACGGCTTCCTCGGCGCTCATCAGCACCACTGCCGCGGCGCCGTCGTTGACTCCGGACGCGTTGCCGGCGGTCACCGTGCCCTCCTTGGCGAAGGCCGGGCGCAGGCTGGCGAGTGTAGCGAGCGTGGTGTCGGGCTTGGGATGCTCGTCCGCGTCCACCACGGTCTCGCCCTTGCGTGTCCTGACGGTGACGGGGACGATCTCGTCAGCGAAGCGCCCAGCTTCTGCGGCGGCGGCGGCCTTGGCTTGAGAGGCGACGGCAAATTGGTCCTGCTCCTCGCGGGTGATCTGCCACTGCTCGGCGACGTTCTCGGCGGTGTTGCCCATGTGGTAGCCGTTGAAGATGTCCCACAACCCGTCGCG
Source organism: Rhodospirillales bacterium (assembly GCA_036011345.1). Lineage (GTDB taxonomy): Bacteria > Pseudomonadota > Alphaproteobacteria > Rhodospirillales > JASLQF01 > JASLQF01. The sequence continues at coordinate 19,551 of DASCNF010000129.1, forward strand.
GATCATGGTGTCGACGAGCTCGGCGTCGCCCATGCGCGTGCCCTTGCGCAGGTGCATGCAATGGGGGGCCAGGCTCATGTTCTCCTGGCCGCCGGCGACGACGATATCGCTATCCCCAGCGGCAATGGCTTGGGCGCCGAGGGCCACCGTGCGCAGTCCCGAACCGCACACCTGGTTGACGGCATACGCCGTGCTCTCCACCGGGATACCGGCGCCGATGGCCGCTTGGCGCGCCGGGTTCATGCCTTCGCCGGTGGCAAGAATCTGCCCCAAAACGACCTCGGAGACGTCGGTGGCGTCGACCTGGGCGCGGTTCAGCGCCTCGACGATGGCCACCTGCCCCAGTTCGTGCGCCGGAACGCCGCTCAGGCCGCCGCTGAAGGCGCCGATGGGCGTGCGCGCAGCGCCTGTGATAACGATATCGGTCATTCGAAAACTCCCGTTGCTGGTATTGGGCACACTGCAGAGCGGCCCTTCGTCGGCCGACCATGGTAGCGGGTCGCGGCCCGGCGAAGCAAGAAAATGTTGCGGTGCAGCAGCATTGATGCGCCCGCCGCCGTGCCCCTATCATTGCGGCGCACCATTTCCTTGCAAGAGCGTGTATGCTACAAATGGCATTGGCATCCACGCGTGGGAACGGAAGACCATGGCAGACACTTCGGCCGCGGAAAAGACGCCGATCACGATCAAGAAATACGCCAACCGTCGGCTTTACAACATGGCGACAAGCAGCTATGTGACCCTCGACCACTTGGCGCAAATGATCAAGGAGGACATCGAGTTCGTCGTCTACGACGCCAAGAGCGGCAACGACATCACGCGCCCGGTGCTCACCCAAATCATCGTCGAGGAAGAGGCCAAGGGCCACAACCTCCTCCCTGTCGGATTTTTGCGCCAGCTCATCGGCTTCTACGGCGACAGCCTGCAGGCCCTGGTGCCCGGTTACCTGGAGCAGACCATGCAGGCTTTCGCCCGCAATCAGGATCAGATGCGCCACTACATGCGGGACACCCTCGAGGACCTCTTTCCCTTCGCCCCGTTCGAGAAAATGAACAAGCAGAACATGGCTTTCTTCGAAAGCGCCATGGACATGTTCACGCCGGGCGGTGTCAACGGTGCCGACAAGGCGGCCCCCGATGCCCCCGATGCCAAGGGCGCTGCCGCCGAGCGCCAGCTCGCCGAGATGCGGGCCAAGCTCGACTCCATGCAGAAAGAGCTCGACAGCCTGACCGGGGGCGGAAGCAGCTCCGCCTGACTGCCCGCCGGGTGTCGATCACCGCTTGGCGGACCTCCCCTGTTAGGTTGTCAATAAGGGTCGCAATGTAGTCTTGTGAGAGGACGCCTCCCGTAGCGGAGATCGGTCCAGCAACAGCCCGGCAATTTGCGCAAGGGCGGGTCCAAGGAAATCCGTCGGCGACGCCGGCGGGACGCGTTATCCCCTTCCCGCAGGTGCCGGGGCGCCACTCGGCGCAGGCCGGACATCCCCGACAAGACCGCCGGGGTGGCGCGCACGGGTGGAGTGGCGCTTCAGTTCGTCGGCGGCACCATCATCAATCTCGTCGCCGAGTAACAACAGACCCAGGAAGGCGCAGCGGCGAGGCCCGACCGGCTGGACCGGCTACGCGCCGACGGCGGCGAGGCCGTATCCGGGCCCGGCGCTTCCCTCGACTTCCTGGCCTAGTGTCCTGGATCAGAAGTTCGTGGCATATACGATCACTTTTTCCATTCGCTCGACAGGAAGGGAGGCGCCGGCGATGCCTTTGCATCAGCAAACCTTCCTGGCCCCCCCCGATTCCAAATGCCGGGGGCGCCCCCGCGACCCCCGAGGGAACGGGAAAAACGACCCGGAGGGCGGCCTTCCGAACCCCCCGGCGTCGTTGCGCGGCGCTTGTGATGCTCCAGCATCACGGCGCGCCCCGCGCCTAGCCGGATTAACTCGGAAGGCCATCGTATATGCCACGAACTTCTGATCCAGGACACTAGAGTACAATCGTTTCGATCTAAGTCGACAAGACCCTGAGCCCGCCCGGCGCGCCGGGCGGGCTCAGGGCAAGTCGCGGGCGACGCGGAATCCGATGCCGTAGCTGTGGCCGAGGGCGATGTTCTTGAACCGCCAAGTGGTGCTCACGTTCTTGGCGATGTAGTACCACGACCCGCTGCGCATGACGCGCGAGCGACAGTCGCCGTCGAGGCGTGCCGAACCGTCCGCCGGCGCCCCGACGTGGCTGGGGTTCCAGCAGTCCTCGACCCACTCCCAGGAGTTGCCAGCGGTATCGTAAAGGCCGAAGGGATTGGGTGCGAAGGAGCCTACCGGCGCCAAGCCCTTCTTGCTCCACTTGCTGCCGCAGTCCCGGCAGTTGGCGTGGTTCTTCCCCTTATCGTCGCCCCACCAGAATTTTGTGGTGGTGCCAGCACCGGCGGCCCACTCCCATTCGGCCTCGGTGAGCAGGCGGTAGGGCTGGCCCGTCTTCTCGCGTAGCCAGCTCGCGTAGTCGCGGGCGTCGGCCCAGGTGATGTTCATCACCGGCATGCGCCCGCGCCCCCACTTGTGGTCGTCGGGATCTCGCGTGCAGCCGCCGTCCGCGAGGCAGGTCTCCCACTCGTCGAACGTGACTTCGTATTTGCCCATGGCGAAGGGGCGGGCGATGGTTACCTTGTGGGCCGGCCGCTCATACTTGTGGCGGTTGTCGCGGCCCATGATGAAGGTGCCGGCCGGGATCACCACCATCTCCGGACATTTAGGACAATCGCGGATGATATCGCCGGGCTTCGGCGCCTCGGCACCTGTAGTAGCGGCCGGCAAAGCGAGAAGGGAGGCGAGAAGTGCAGTACAGAGCTTGCGGTAGGCCATGGCAGATACTACACGTATCCATGCCGCCGGCGCCCGTCAAGCGTTTGCAGACTTGAGCCGGGTGGCCATCTTTGCGGCCCCGCAAACAAGACTAGGCTGGCGCGCGCCGCGTTTCCGGATATGGTTCCGGGGGGCACCAAAGTTGGGAGAAGGATACGTGGGCAAAATCAAGGGCATCTACGAGACGGGGCTCGACAAGACGCCGGCCAATTATCGGCCGCTCACCCCGGTCGACTTTCTGCGTTGGGCGGCGCGCGTCTATCCCGACAAGGTGGCGGTGATCCACGGGGACAGGCGTTACACCTACGCGGAGTTCTACGGTCGCTGCCGGCGGCTCGCTTCGGCCCTGACCAAGCGCGGCATCGACGTCGGCGACACGGTCTCGGTGATGACGCCCAACATCCCCGAGGCGCTGGAGGCCCATTACGGAGTTCCCATGATCGGCGCCGTGCTCAATTCCCTCAATATCCGCCAGGACGCACCGGCCGTCTCGTTCATCCTCGACCACGGCGAGGCCAAGGTGCTGATCACTGATCGCGAGTTCTCGCCGGTCATCAAAGAGGCGCTCAAGGCCGTGGATACGCGACCCCTGGTCATCGACATCGACGATGTCCTAGCCGAGGGTGGCGAGCTCATCGGCGAGACCGATTACGAGGCGTTCCTTGCCGACGGCGACGCCGACTTCGAGTGGTCGCCGCCCGACGACGAGTGGCGCGCCATCAGCCTCCTCTACACCTCCGGCACGACCGGCGATCCCAAGGGTGTTGTCTATCACCACCGGGGGGCCTATTTGAACGCGCTGGGCAACGCGCTGGTGATGAAGCTCGACCGCGATACGGTCTATCTGTGGACGCTGCCCATGTTCCACTGCGACGGCTGGACCTACACGTGGGCGGTGACGGCGCTCGGCGGCACCCACGTTTGCCTGCGCAAGGTCGACCCGGCACTCATCTTCCCGATGATCAAGGAGCACCGCGTCACCCATATGTGCGGCGCACCGGTGGTGTTGGGTGCCCTCATCCACGCTCCCGACGAGGTCAAGGTGGACTTCGGCCACACCGTTGAAATCGCCACCGGCGGCGCCTCGCCGCCAGCCCCGGTGATTGTAGCCATGGACCGCATGGGCTTCCACGTCACCCACCTCTACGGCCTCACAGAAACTTACGGCCCGGCCACTTACTGCGCCTGGCAGGAGGATTGGGACGCCATGGAACAAGAGGGCCAGGCCGCAAAGATGGCGCACCAGGGCATGCCCTATCCGACCCTCGGCGACCTCATGGTGGCCAATTCCGAAACCCTGGAGCCGGTGCCCACCGACGGCGAGACCATCGGCGAGATTCTCTTGCAGAGCAACACCGCTATGCGCGGATACCTGAAGAACGCACCGACCACCGAGAAGGCCATGGTCGGCGGCTGGCTGCACACCGGCGATCTGGCGGTGGTGCACGCCGACGGCTACATGGAGATGAAGGACCGCTCCAAGGACATCGTCATATCGGGGGGCGAGAACATCTCGTCGATCGAGGTGGAATCGGTCCTCTACGAGCACCCGGCGGTGATGGAGGCGGCGGTGGTCGCCAAGCCCGACAAAAAATGGGGTGAGACGCCGTGCGCCTTCGTCACCCTGAAGCCCGGCGCCAACGACGTGGCGGCCGACGACATCATCGCCTTTTGCCGCGACCGCATGGCCCATTTCAAATGCCCGCGCCACGTCGTCTTCGGTCCCCTACCCAAGACCTCGACCGGCAAAATTCAGAAGTTCGCCCTGCGTGAGCAGGCGAAAGAGACATAAGGACACGCCCATGCCCGAAAACCCCGGCGACCTCTTTCGCCTTGACGGCCGTACCACCCTGGTCACCGGGGCATCGGGCGGGTTGGGGCGCCACTTCGCTCTCGTTCTAGCGGCGGCCGGGGCGTCGGTGGCGGTGGCGGCGCGGCGCGCCAAGTCGCTTGAAGAGGTGGCCGCCGAGATCGTCGCGGCCGGCGGCGCGGCCGTCGCCGTCGCCCTCGATGTCACCGACGGCGACGGCATCACGACTGCCTTCGACGACGCGGAAAAGGCCCTCGGCCCCATCGACGTACTTATCAACAACGCCGGCGTCGCCCTGACCAAGCCGGCGCTGGAGACCGAGGAGGCGGACTGGGACCACGTCCTCGACACCAACCTCAAGGGCGCCTGGATGGTCGCCCGCGAGGCGGCGCGCCGCATGGTGGACAACGGCGGCGGCACCATCATCAACCTCGGCTCGATCGTCGCCGAGCGGGTGGCCGGCGGGCTGTCGGCCTATGCCGCCTCCAAGGCCGGGCTCATCCAACTGACGCGGGTCCTGGCCGTCGAGCTGGCACGCCATTCCATCCGCGTCAACGCCCTGGCGCCCGGCTACATCGAGACCGACATCAACCGCGAGTATTTCGCCACCGATGCCGGCCAGCGCACGATCAAGCGCATCCCCCAGCGCCGCGTCGGGCGCCTCGGTGACCTTGATGGGCCGCTGCTGCTGCTCGCCTCCGAAGCCTCCGCCTTCATGACCGGTTCGGTGATCACGGTGGATGGCGGCCACACGGTCAACGCCCTCTAATTCCCCTCTTATACAAACCCCAAGGAGTTTCCACGGCCATGGACTTCAGCCTGTCCCCTGAGATCGACGGTTACCGTACGCGCATCCGCGCCTTCGTCGCCGACAACGTGATGCCCCTGGAGGGCGATCCCGCCAACTTCGATGAGCACGAGATGATCCACGTCGAGGTGCTCGACGGCGTGCGCGCCAAGGCACGCCAGGCGGGGTTGTGGGCCTTCCAAATGCCCAAGTCGCTGGGCGGACAGGAGGTGGGCCGCGCCGGCATGGCGGCGTGCTACGAGGAGATGGCGCGTTCGCCGTTCGGGCCGCTCGCCTTCAACTGCGCCGCCCCCGACGACGGCAACATGATGGCCCTCGATAAAACCCTCGACGAGGCCGGCAAGGAGCGCTGGCTCAAGCCCATCGTCGAGGGCCGGGTGCGCTCGGCCTTCGCCATGACGGAGCCCATGCCGGGCTCGGGTTCCGATCCTTCGTCGATGTTGACCACTGCCGAAAAGAAGGGGGGGAAGTGGGTGGTCAATGGGCAGAAGTGGTTCATCACCGGCGCCGAGGGCGCCCAGCACTTCATCCTCATCGCCAAGACCTCGGACCATGCCAGGAAGGGGCTGACGGCGTTTCTTTTCCATGCCGACCAGCCGGGCTGGCGCATCGAGCGCCGCATCCCGATCATGGGGCCGCAGGAGCACGGTGGCCACTGCGAGATGCTCTTCGAGGGGCTGGAAATCCCCGATGAGGACCGCATCCTTGAGGTCGGCGACGGCCTCAAGGTGACGCAGATCAGGCTCGGCGTGGCGCGGCTCACCCACTGCATGCGCTGGCTCGGCCTGTCGAAGCGCGCCCTCGAGATCGCCAGCCAATACGTGGCCGAGCGCGAAAGCTTCGGCATGAAGCTCGCCGAGCACGAAGGCGTGCAGTGGATGTTGGGCGGGGCCGCCGCCGACATCCAGGCCGGGCGGCTGCTCACCATGCACGCGGCGTGGAAGCTCGACCAGGGGGACTTCGCGCGCAAGGAGGTGTCGATGGCCAAGATCCACGTCGCCGACACCCTGCACAAGGCGGTGGACACCGCCATCCAGCTCACCGGGGCGCTCGGCTATTCCAAGGACACGCTCTTGGAGTGGATGTACCGCTACGCCCGCCAGGCGAGGCTCGTCGACGGGGCGTCGGAGGTGCACAAGATGGTGCTGGCCCGCTACTTCATGAACGAGGGCATTGATTTCTGGGCGTGGAGCAATTGAACAGGGAGGATTTTTGATGGCTGGCTATATCTTCGTGCAGACCGAGGTCAGCAATGCGGAGAAGTATGACACCTACAAACAGGCCGTCCCCGCCGTCATCGAGCAATTCGGCGGGCGCTTCATCGTGCGCGGCGGCGACATGGAGGCCTTAGAGGGTGCCTACGACGGGCCGCGCATCGTCATCCTCGAATTCCCCTCCGCCGAACGGGCCCGCGAATTCTGGGCGTCGCCCGAATACGCCGCGGTCAAGACCCTGCGCGAGGGTACCGCGAACATGACAGCCGTCCTCATCGAAGGCGTCTGACGACTTCTCGGGCGCCAACGAAAACCGCCCGGAGAGCGCGCTCCCGGGCGGTTGTTCGTTTGCGCAGTTGGCGAGCTATTACCGCCGATCGCCGAACAAGTGCAGCAGCATGATGAACAGGTTGATGAAGTCGAGATAGAGCTTGAGCGCCCCCATGATCGCCTTCTTGCCGTAGGTCTCGGTGTCGTCGGCGGCGCTGTAGATGCTCTTGATGGCCTGGGTGTCATAGGCGGTGAGACCGATGAAAACTAGAACGCCGACCACTGAGATCACGAAGTGTAGGGCCGACGAGGCCAAGAACATGTTGACGACGCTGGCGATGATGACGCCGATCAGCCCCATGAGCAGAAACGACCCCCACTTGGTGAGGTCGCGCTTGGTGGTGTAGCCGTAAAGGCTCATGGAGGCGAAGGTGCCCGCCGTAATGAAAAACACACGCGCGATGCTGGTGCCCGTGTACATGATAAAGATAGAGGCCAGCGACACCCCCATCAGCGCAGAATAAACCCAGAACAACACCTGCGCCGTCGATGCCTGGATGTGGTTGATTCGGGCGCTCAGGAAGAACACCAAGCCGAGCGGCGCCAGGACGGCGACCCAGAACAGCCCCGTTCCGAAGATGGCCTGCATGGCCGCCTCCGACGTGGAGAGGGCGTAGGCGACGATCCCCGTGAGCGCCAAGCCCGACGCCATGTAATTGTAAACCTGCAACATGTATTGGCGCAGGCCGACGTCTATTTCAGCGGCACGCGCGGCGGTATTGGACATGCCCTGCGTGCCGAGCGTGAACCTGTTGTCAGGACCGAGTGCCATGGGTAAACCCCTTGCCAATGAATGTTGCCGTGAAAGGTGCAGTTTCCTGCCCCTAATATGGCACGTAAGGGCCAGGAATCAAGAGTCCCCTCATTAGACTTCGGTAAGGTTGGCGCCCGCCAATGGCGGCGCGCCTCGCGTCCCGCCTATTTGTCGCGCAGATAGGGCGCCGATTTCTGACCCAGGGCACGCCAGGTGCCGGTAAAACCAGTGATCACGGTGAGGACGACGCAGCCGAGCACGGTGGCCGCTACCGTCGGCGCCAGAAAGACCCACTCGGTGTCGAGCAGGAACACCACCACCGCCCATGCGGTGAGCGTGCCGATGGCGGCGGCGATGGTTCCGGTGGCTAGGCCGAGGATGCCGTACTCCATGGCGTAGGTCTTGAGCACCATCGCCCGCGTCGCCCCCAAAACCTTGAAGACCACGGCGTCGTAGATGCGTTGCTGACGCCCCGCCGCCACAGCGCCAGCCAGCACCAGGGCGCCGGCGGTGATGGCGATGGCGGCAACGGCGCGCACGGCGATACCGATGCCGGCGAGGATGCGCGAAGCCGCGACCAGGGCCTCGCGCACGCGGACCGCCGAAATGTTGGAAAAGCGGTCGCTGACGGCGGCCTCCACCGCGTCCTCGGTGGCGGGGGGCGCCCGTACGGCGGCAAGGTAGCTGTGCGGCGCGCCCTCGAGCGTCCCCGGCGCGAAGATGATAGCGAAGTCGAAGCGCAGGCTGCGCCAGTCGATCTCGCGGGTGCTGGCGATGGTGGCTGTCACCTCGCGGCCCAGGATGTTGAGGGTGAGCGTATCGCCGACGTCGATCCCGAAGCCTTTGGCGAGGCTGGCGTCGAGCGAGATGAGGGGCGGTCCCCGGTAATCGGCGGGCCACCACTCGCCGGCCGTGACGCGGGTGTCGCGGGGCTTCTCGGCGGCGTAGGTCAGCGCCCTGTCGCCGCGCACCGCCCACTCCGAGCCGGCGACGATCTTGGCCTTCTCCACCGGCACGCCGGCGATCCCGACGATGCGTCCGCGCAAGCTCGGCACCCGCCGCAAGCCATGGGTCCCCTCGACGGCGGTGACGGCGGCGTCGAAGGCATCCACTTGGTAGGGCTGGATGTCGATGAAGAAGAAGGCCGGCGCCTGTTCGGGGATGCGCTCGCCGATCTGGCGGTTGAGGTTGCCTTCGACGAGGGCGACGGTGACCAGCACGGAGATGCCGAGTCCAAGCGACAGTACCACGCTCGGCGTCGCCGTGCCGGGACGGTGGATGTTGGATACCGCCAGGCGCCACTCGGCGCCGGGCAGGCCGGGGGCGCGGCGCGTCGCCACCATCAGGCCGCCGGCTCCGGCGCGTAGCGCCGCCAGGGTAGCCAGGGTGCCGCCCACGAACCAGTAGGCAAAGCCACGGTCTGAGGTGGTGACGACAGTCAGCGTGGCGAGCGCCAAGACGCCCACCACCACCCCCAGCAGGTAAATCCCACGCGGAGGGCTGCGCGCCGGTGCCACCCGGTCGCGGAACAGGCTGGCGGCGGGGATGCCGCGGGCTCGCGCCAGGGGCCACAACGCGAAGACCAGCGCCGTGAGCGCCCCAAAGAGGGCGCCCACAGCCAAGGGCTCGGGATAGACACCGATACGCGGCGTCACCGGCAACCATGCTTCGGCCGCCGCCAGGCCCGCCCCCGGCACCGCCACCCCGAGGACGAGCCCGATGACAATGCCGGCCAAGGCCAGAGCCATGACCTGCAGGAGATAGGTGTGGAAGACGAGGGCGGCGGGGGCGCCCAGGCATTTCATGGTGGCAATGGTGTCGGTCTTGCCGTCGAGGTAGGCCCTGACCGCGGTGCTCACGCCGATACCGCCGACGAGCAGCGCGGTGAGACCGACGAAGGAGAGAAAAAGGGTCATGCGTTCGATGAAACGGCGCACCCCGGGGGCCGCCTCGTCAACCCCGTGGATGCGCCACCCAGCCTTGGGGAAGGCCCGCTTCAGGTCCTCGATCCAGCTCTTGGCCTCGGTACCGGGGGACAGCATCAGTCGCGTGTGATGATGGAAATTGCTCCCCGGGCGCAGCAGCTGCGTCCCGGGGAGCGCCGCGGCGCCGATCATCAAACGCGGCCCCAGGCTGAAGACGCTGGACACCCGGTCGGGTTCCTTGACGATGGCGGCGCGCACCTGGAAGGTCGCCTCGCCGACGCGCACACGCCCGCCGAGGCCGATACCGAGACGGCGCAGCAGATGGGCGTCGGCCACCGCGCCCCAGGTGCCGTCTTCTCGCCGAAACGCCGTGTCGAGGGCCAGTGGCGGGTCGAGCACCAGGCCACCGACCATGGGATAGAGGGCGTCCACCGCCTTCAGCTCGACCAGGGAACGGCGCCCGTTGGCGGGCTGCGGGCGGGCCATGGCGCGCATGGCGACGATTTTAGAGAGGGCCGCCGAGTTGTCCCGCAGGTAGGCCTCGTGGGCGGTCGTGGGCGAACGGTTGTGGAGGCGCAGGTCGACGTCGCCACCAAGGATTACGCGTCCATCGCCCTGCAGGCCAGCGACCACGGAGTGGCTGAGGGTGCCGACCCCGGCGATGGCCCCGACGCCGAGCGCCAGGCAGGCTATGAAGACGCGGAATCCCCGTGTCCCGCCGCGCAACTCGCGCCGCGCCAGCCGAAAAGCGAGGACGGTCCCGTTCACGGAGTGCTTTCCCCGCCCGCCGACGGGCGCCCGCTATCGGCGGCGACGCGGCCGTCAACCAGTTGCACGACGCGCCCGCAGCGCCCCACCAGGTCCGGCTGGTGGGTGACGAGGACGAGCGTGGTATCGCGGCGCGCGTGCAGGTCGAAGAGAACGTCCATGACGGCCTCGCCGGTGGCGCTGTCCAAATTGCCCGTAGGCTCGTCGGCGAGCAGGATGGCGGGCTCGGTGACGAAGGCGCGGGCCAGGGCCACCCGTTGCTGCTCGCCCCCCGAGAGCTGTCCCGGGTAGTGGACGAGCCGGGGGCCGAGACCGACCGCCTCGAGCTCGGCGCGGGCGCGCTCGAAGGCGTCCGCATGGCCGGTGAACTCGAGGGGCATGGCGACGTTTTCCAGCGCCGTCATGGTCGGCACCAGATGAAAATTCTGAAAGACGATGCCGACGTTGTCACGGCGGAACAGGGCCAGGGCGTCTTCGTCGAGGGCCGTAATCTCGATGCCGGCGGCGGTGACGGAACCCGACGTCGGCCGTTCCAGCCCCGCCATGACCAGCAACAGGCTGGTCTTGCCCGAGCCCGAGGGGCCGACGACGCCGAGGGTCTCGCCGGGACCGATGGCGAGATCGATGTCGTTGAGGATATTGACCTCGCCGGCGTCGCTTGTCAGCCTGAGGTGCACGCCGTCGAGGTTTATGGCCGGGTCCACCACCCGGTTGTCTTCTGTCATCGGGGCCCTGGATGAAACCGATCGGACTTATTCTTCAGCCTAACCGATATGGCCTCCGGCCGGGGTTTGTCAACGCGGCCACCGCCATGAACTTGCTGGTGGCGGTGATCTTGTTGTGGTCCGTGGCGGCGGCGGCAGAGCCGGTGCGAATCCTGGCGCTGGGCGATAGCCTGACCGCCGGGTACGGGCTGGCGCGCCCGGCGTCGTTCCCGGCGCGCCTTGCCCATGCGCTGGGCGCCGGCGGGCGTGCCGTGGAGGTCATCAACGCTGGCGTTTCCGGGGACACCACGGCGGGCGGGTTGGCACGCCTCGAGTGGGCGCTCGCCGAGTTGCCGGACGTGGTTATCCTCGAACTCGGCGCCAACGACGGCTTGCGGGGATTGGAGCCAGCGTCGACGTCGGCCAATCTGGACGCCATGCTGACGCGCCTCGCGGCGGCCCGGGTTGCGGTGTTGCTGGCCGGCATGAAGGCGCCGCCCAACTTAGGTTCCGAGTATAGCACTAAGTTCGACGCCATCTTCCCAAGGCTTGCCAGGAAGCACGGTGTCGCTTTTTATCCGTTCTTCCTCGACGGCGTCGCCGCCCGGCCTGAACTCAACCAGGAGGACGGCATCCACCCCAACGCCCTAGGTGTCGCCGTCATCGTCGAGCGCATCCTTCCCCACGTGAAGGCGTTGATCGCGCGCCGCCGTTGATGCGCGGCGCCGCGTTTGGCCACGAACTTCTGATCCAGGGCACTAGTGGATAGAATCTAACATTTGGGTGCCAGCTCCCATAGTAATGCCGGTTCCCATATAATTAATGAAGGCAACCCGCCGCGCCGTGCTGTTTGGCTGGATCAGGAGATCGGATACCCGATCCATGCAGCCTTTCAAGTCCGCCCACTCGACCGCGGATAGCTGGGGCTGCGCCGCCAAGGAGTGCGTCGCAGGGCTCGGTGTCCCGCCCGACGACGCCACCACCGTCGAGCAACTGGAGAATGAAATGGCGGCGGCCGAGCTCGTGCTGGTAGCGGAGGTGGAAGACGCCATCGAGGCCATCCACGGCGCCAACCCCAACCCGGCACCCTGAGCGGCGGGGCCGCCAAGAGCACTTAAAGAGGCCAACGCCCATGCTACTATTTGTCGCCGCCCCCTTGCCCCTCGATGTACGCGAGCGTCTCGCCGGCCTGTGCGCCGGGCTGCCCCGGACGCGCTGGGTGGAGCCCCACAACATGCACATTACGCTGCGCTTCATCGGCGAGGTGGACGGGGACGCCGCCGAGGATGCCGACGCCGCTCTCGCCCAGGTGCGCCACCAAGCGTTTGATCTTGGGCTTGCCGGCATCGGCCATTTCGGCTCGGAGCGCAGGGTGCGCTCCGTGTGGGCCGGGGTCGAGGGCGCGGACAAACTGGTCCACCTCAGGCATAAAGTGGAATCGGCCCTAGTGCGCGCCGGCCACGACCCGGAGCATCGCAAGTTCCACCCCCACGTCACCCTGGCCCACCTCAAGAACGCACCGGCGGCGCGCATCGGGGATTACGCCGCCGCCCATAACGGCTTTGCGGTGCCGCCCTTCCGCGTCGAGCGCTTCACGCTCTTTGAGAGCCGGCGCGGCAACGAGCGCGTGCACTACGAGGCGTTGGCCGAGTATCCCCTCGCCAGTTAGCACCCGAAGCACTTCAGCGTGCGCTCCACCGAGGCCGCATAGGAGCCGCCGAAAAGACGCACGTGGACGAGCAGGGGATAGAGGTTGTAGAGACCCAAGCGCTCTTCGAAGAAGCCGGGCCGGAGCGGCCGTATCTCGCCATAACGTGCGAACAAGGTCTCGGAGAAGGTGCCGAACATCGTCAAGAAGGCGAGTTCGATCTCCGGGTGCGCGTAGTAGATGGCCGGATCGACGAAGCCGGCGACGCGACCCCGTCGGCACAGCACGTTGCCAGTCCACACGTCGCCGTGGACGAGGGACGGGTGTTCGGGTTCCTCGAGCCAGCGCTCGAGCCGCCCGGCCAGCGCCTCGAGGCGTCCCATGAGCCGTTTGGGGAGCCTGCCCGCGGCCAGCGCCTGGCCGCCCATGTAAAGGAGCCGCTGGTCGCGGAAGAAGGGGATCCACCGTTCGTTCCACGGATTGGGCTGGTCGAGCCCGCCGATCAGGGTGTGGCACTCGAAGCCGAAACGCTTGGCGGTGACGCCGTGCAGCGCCGCCAGCAATTCGGCGGCGTGGGCCTGGGCGCCGGCGTCGACGCTGTCGCCGCCCTCGATCCAGCTCATGATCAGCAGCCGGTCCTCGGCATGCAAGACCTGGGGCACCGGCAGGGCGCTGTGATCGGCCAGGTAGCGCAGCATGAAGCCCTCGAGCCCGAGGCCCGAGCCGTCGTCGCCGAGCTTGGCGACGACGATGCCGCCTCCCTCCAGCTCGACCCGGTAGACGTCGCCGATGCAGCCGCCGCCGAGCGGCTGAAAGCGCTCGGGGCGCTTGCCGGTGACTTTGGCGACCGTGTCGCTGACCTCGGCACGCATGGGCCCGCTAAAAATGATTCTCGCTAATATTGGCGAGCAAGCCTTCTGACGCCGCCTCGATAAGGTCGAGGACCAGCTCGAAGCCGTCACCTGCGCCGTAATAGGGGTCGGGAACGTCGCGCTGGCCGAGTTGTGGCGCGTAATCGAGGAACAGCGATAGCCGGTGCTCCTCGCCCGGCGGGCAGATACGTGAAAGCGCCGCGTGGTTCTGCCGGTCCATGGCGAGAACGTAGTCAAAACGCTTGAAATCTCCCTTCGTGGCCTTGCGGGCGCGGATGGCGGAGAGGTCGAAGCCGCGCCGCCGCGCCGCCGCCTGGGCCCGCTGGTCGGCGGGCTCACCGACGTGGTAGGCGCCGGTGCCGGCCGAATCGATACCGATGCGCCGGTCCAGGCCGTGGCGCTCGACGACGGCGCGGAACACCCCCTCGGCGGTGGGCGAACGGCAGATGTTGCCGAGACACACGAAGACGACGTTGACGCGGGCGTTGGCTGACTCTGGCATGGCATCCCTTCCCGGCGATGGATTATCATGATCGGCGCCGCGGCGGACAAGGGGGGCGTGAGGAAATGGGCGCAGGAAACACAGAAATTACAGGAATTACAGGCAACATTGCCGTTCTTACGGGTGCCGGCATCTCCAAGGAGTCCGGGCTCGACACTTTCCGCGACGCCGACGGGCTGTGGTCGAAGATTTCGCTCGAGGACTACGCGACGCCGGAGGGCTTCGCGCGCGATCCCGTCAAGCTGCAAGCCTTCTACAACGAGCGCCGCCGGGGCATGGCCGGCGGCAACATCCGCCCCAACGCCGCCCACGAGGCGCTGGCCAAGCTCGAGGCCGATTGGCCCGGCGAGGTAATGGTGATCACCCAGAACATCGACGACCTGCACGGCAGGGCGGGCACCAGGAACCTGATCCACATGCATGGCGAGCTCTTCAAGGTGCGCTGCGACGCCTGTCAGGCGGTCTCCGAACGGCGCGGCGACGTCGCCGTCGACGAAGTCTGCGGCGAATGCGGCGCCGACGGCGTCATGCGCCCGCACGTGGTGTGGTTCGGCGAGATGCCCTTCGACATGGATCGCATTTACGAGGTACTCGACGCCTGCAAGCTGTTCATGTCCATCGGCACGTCGGGCAACGTCTATCCGGCCGCTGGCTTCGTGCAGCACGTGCTCTTCAAGGGCGGCATCCATTCCGTGGAGCTCAACCTGGAGCCCTCGGAAGGGGCCAGCCAGTTCGCCGAGACCGTCTACGGACCGGCCACCGAGGTGGTGCCGGAATACGTCGAAAGGCTGTTGAGTGGGCGATAGGGCGCCTGATGCTGAGGCGGTGACCGATCTTGAGGCCCTGCTCGCCGAGGCGCGGGCCTGCACGCTGTGCGCCGCCCACCTGCCGCTCGGGCCGCGCCCCGTGCTCGTCGCCACCCACGCCGCCCGCCTGCTCATTATCGGCCAGGCGCCGGGCACCAAGGTCCACGAGACCGGCATCCCGTGGAACGATGCCTCGGGAGACCGCCTGCGCCATTGGCTGGGCATCGGCCGTGACACCTTCTATGGCGATCCACGCATCGCCATCGTGCCCATGGGGTTTTGCTATCCCGGACGACAGCCGAGGGGCGGCGACAACCCGCCGCGCCCCGAATGCGCGCCAGCCTGGCACCGGCGCCTGTTGGCGGCGCTGCCCGCCGTCGAGCTTACCCTCCTGGTCGGCATGTACGCCCAGGCTTATTACCTGGAGAGGACGCGCCGGCGAACCCTGACCGCAACGGTCGAGAACTGGCGCGCCTACCTGCCCCGGCACCTGCCCACCCCGCACCCAAGCTGGCGCACCACCGGCTGGCAGAAGCGGCATCCGTGGTTCGAGGCGGAGCTTTTGCCGGAGTTGCGGCTCCGGGTGGGACGGATGCTGGAGTGAGGTCGACCCTGCCCTGCGACCGGGTCATGAGCCCACTGATTTTCGCTCCTCAACCGAGGCGCGGCACCAATGGTGGCCATTCTTGATGGGATGGGGTGCTGAAATCAGGTAAACCGAAAAAAGCAATAGGGACTGATCCCACCCTATAGCTGCGCCGTGACCTTCTCGATCTCGATCACCAGCGCCCCCCGTGCCCAGGGGAAACTCTCCTTGACTTCGTCGACGAGAGGACCCGCTGTGACGATCTCCGCCGTACCCGTCAGCTGGAGGCCCTGGCCGGGGCCATG
>DASCNF010000130.1:0-14182 GCA_036011345.1 Rhodospirillales bacterium
CCATGGCGTACAAAGGCGCGCTATCAAAGTCGCGGAGCAGAGACGCCCTGACATCCGCCTAAACTACGTGCCCGTCCTTGTGCAAGAATCGCTTCTCATAGTGATAATCGTCGATCTCTCTCGCGAACAACCGCTCATAAAATTGGTGACCTTTCTCTGTGTCCTCCGGATGGGTGATGTCGAGCCGGGTGAGGTCAAGAAGTTCCTTTTCCGAATACCCAAGGCGACAGATCACCGAAAAAACTATGTGAGTATTGCCGGCTAAATGCCGAGTCGTAGATTGGCTTGCGGATCGTAACGATCCAGACCGACAAGACCCTAGGGATCGAGGACCGTCGAGCCCGTCGTCTTGCGCCCTTCCAGGTCGGCGTGGGCGCGCGCCGTCTCGGCCAGGGGGTAGCGCTGGTTGATCTCGACCTTGAGCACGCCGTCGGCGATGAGGCCGAAGAGTTCGGCGGCGCTCGTTGCCCGGTACGCCGGCTCGTGCACGAAAAGGTTGAGCGTGCCGCGCGTCACGTTGATGCCCTTGGCCGCCAGGCGCAGCGTATCCAACGGCGGTACGGGTCCGGACGCCTGGCCGTAGACGACCATCCAGCCGCGTTCGGCGATGACGCCCAGGCCCTTCTCGAAGGTGTCCTTGCCCACCGCGTCGTAGACCACGGTGACGCCGGTGCCACCGGTCAAGTTCATGACCGCCTCGGCGAAGTCGGTATGGCGGTAGAGGATGGGGTGGTCGCAGCCGTGCGACTTGGCCAGGGCGGCCTTTTCCTCGGTGCCCACGGTGCCCAGTACCACCGCCCCCAGGTGTTTCGCCCATTGGCACAGGATCAGGCCGACGCCGCCGGCCGCCGCCTGCACCAAGACCACGTCGCCGGGCCGTATGGGGTACAGCTCCCTGACCAGATAGTGCGCTGTCAGCCCGCGCAGGGTCACCGCGGCGGCAGTGTCGTCGGTGGTGCGCTGGTCCAGCTTTATCAGTCGGTCGGCGGCAATGATGCGCTCGGTGCGATAGGCGCCGAGCGCCATGCAGTAGGTAACGCGGTCGCCCTCGGCAAAACCGTCGATTGCCTCTCCCACCCGCTCGATGACGCCGGCGCCCTCCATGCCGATTACGGCGGGCAGGCTGTCCAGCCGATAGGCCCCGTTGCGATGGTTGATGTCGATGAAGTTGAGGCCGACGGCGGTGTGGCGCAGGAGCACTTCGCCCGGGCCCGGCTCACCGATTGCCACGTCTTCCCAGCGCAGCACCTCAGGGCCGCCGATTTGGTGGATGCGGATCGCCTTGACCATGCGCACCATTGATTCTGCCCCCGTGGTTTCTTTAGTTTAGGGCGACGCCGCGCGGCGTCAAGCCGTGTGCCTTCGCGCCGCTGAGAACAATACAGCATCGACGGTGAACCGATACCCGGTACTCGGGCGGACGATCCAGCCCAAGGTCCGCCATGAGCAAGGGACGCTGTCGTTCACTCGGCGCACGGCGCCGCCCCGGCAACCGGTGCCGGGGCCCCCGGGGAGTGCCCCGCAATCGGCTTAGGATGACCGCCCTTGGACGCCCAACGTCTTCGCACCATTCTGAACCTCGCCCTGCCCATCGTCGGGGGCATGGTTTCGCAGAACATCCTCAGCCTGGTGGACACGGCGATGGTCGGCACCCTTGGCCCCGAGGCGCTAGCGGCGGTGGGCGTGGCAGGATTCGCCAGCTTCATGGCGGCGGCCACGATCATGGGGCTGGCCTCGGGCGTCCAGGCGATGACGGCGCGGCGCCTCGGCGAGGGCCGCGAGGACGAGTGCGCGGTCCCCCTCAATGGCGGGCTCCTTCTGGCGCTGATCATCGGCGCGCCGCTCGCCTTGGTGCTTTTCGCCTTAGCGCCTGATCTTTTTCCCTATCTCAACGGCGACCCCGGGGTGATCGCCGACGGGGTGCCCTACTTCCAGGCCCGCGTCCTGGCCATCGTCGGCGTCGGCATGAACTTCGCGTTCCGCGGCTACTGGACCGGCGTCAGCCTGACGCGGCTCTATCTGATTACCCTGGTCGTCATGCATCTCTGCAACGTGGTGCTCAACTACGTGTTGATCTTCGGCAAGCTCGGGTTTCCGGCCCTGGGCACCACCGGGGCGGGGATAGGTACGGCGCTGGCCACCTATATCGGCACCGCCATCTACCTAGCCCTGGCCCTGCGGCGCGCCCGGCGCCACGGCTTCTTGGAGCGCGTGCCGCGCCGCTTGACGATGAACTCCCTGCTTAGGCTTTCCATACCGTCTGCCGTCCAGCAGTTCTTGTTCGCTTCGGGGATGACCGTGTTCTTCTGGATCATCGGCCAAGTGGGGACGGCCGAGACCGCCGTCTCTAACGTCATCGTCAACCTGCTCCTGGTGGTCCTGCTCCCCGGCATGGGCCTGGGTCTCGCTGCCATGACCTTGGTCAGCCTGGCGCTCGGCCGGGGCGAGGCGGACGAGGCGCGGCGCTGGGGCTTCGACGTGGTGAAGCTGGCGTGCGTCATCCTCGGCATGCTCGGCCTTCCCGGCATCTTCATGCCCGAGGTCTTGCTCGCCGGTTTCATCCACGAGCCCGACACCCTTCGTCTCGGCGTCGCGCCGCTGCGCCTGATGGGCGCCATGATGATCGTGGAAGCCGTCGGCTTGGTGCTGATGAACGCGCTGCTCGGCGCCGGCGCGGCCCATCAGGTGATGGTCGTCTCGGTGGCTTCCCAGTGGCTCATCGGGCTGCCGGCGGCGTGGCTGGTCGGCGCTCACTGGGGATTGGGCCTGTTTGCCGTGTGGCTTTGCTTCGAGGGCTACCGGGCCGTCAACGCCTTGGCTCTCCTGGCCGTCTGGCTGCGCGGGCGGTGGACGGGCATCAGGATTTAAATGCCTTCGCGGTGCCCGCCGTCCCGGGCCTGCCCGTCTGTCCCGTCATTGCTGGATATTGACGACCAACCAGCGGGGGGCCTGGATTTCGGTCGTCAACAGCTACATGCTTTTGTGCGTGTTGTTGGAAATAGATTATCTCGCCGTCCTCCCCGATGCCGTCCTGGGTCTGGTTGATGAAGTGCAGGAAGCAAGAATCGTACCACGCCGTGTGGACGCAATAGGCGGCTATCAGGTCGCGCAGCGGGTGCGTCGTGTTGTACAGAAATTTGAACTTCGTGTGGATTTCGTTGGACCAGTCGACGTTGAAGCGTGGGTCCAACTCGACGGCTCGGCCACTCTAGAAGAGGTGATAGGAGAGCGGGACGTTCTCCTTCTCCGACTTCGGGCCCTCGGCACAGGTGTCGTAGACGTGGCGCATCAGGTCGCGGTCTTTCTCGGGCTCGAGCACGATGACGCCGGTGTTGCAAACACATCCACGTCGTCCGGCAGTTCCGCCTCCCGGTAGGTTTCGACGGCGGCGCTTCCGCGCAGGTGCCCCACGACACCGATGCGGCCCGGCTCGGCGGTATAGATGATCGAGGGGGCCGAGAAATGGTTGATGGCGATGTCGGCGTCGATCTACACGACACGCTCGTAGGGGCGCACTTTTTCATGATTCTAGGATCAGGCATTTTTGCTAATGAGGGGTCCGTTCCCAGGCAGGGGAGGTCGTGTCGATGGGTTTATCGATGAGAACGATGTCGTAAGCGTGTTTCGCCGCGTACAGTTTCCACGAACTCTTGAAATGGCTGTCGAACACGTTTTGCGTCTCTTCGCCGATGACCAGAGAGACAATGGCTCTGTCATTCATTCGTTCGACGTCCAATTGCCGCTCGGTGCAGCGCCGGCCCACGCATGATACGATTTCTTAATTTAGGCTGCGCCGTTCCGTCCCGTGGTGAGCACGATCTTTCCGCGCACGGTGCGCGATTCGATGACGCGGAAGGCTTCCTTGAACTCTTCGAGGGGGAATAGGCGCATGATGTTGGCGTTCAGTTTGCCTTGCCCGTACAGCGCCTGCATCTTGGCGACGCTGGCCTCGATGTTGGCCGGGGCCTTCTCAAAATTGATGTCGAGCGGCGCCCCGATGACCGCCAGGTTGTTGTAGAGCAGATAGTTGGTCTTGGCGGCCGGGATGTCGCTCGAGCTGAACCCGACCACCACCAGGCGGCCGGCGAACTTGAGGACGCGCAGGCACGCCTCGAACACGTCGCCGCCGACGACGTCGATGGCGAGGTCGACGCCGCGCCCCTCGGCGGCGTCCGTGAGGCGCGCCACCTGGGCGCGGAAGGAGGCCTTCAAGTCGTCGGCCAAGGTCTCGACGATGCCGTCGGCGCCGTTGGCCAAGGCCAACTCGGCCTTCTCCGGGCTGGAGACGGCGGCCAGCACGCGGGCGCCCTTGGCTTTCAACAACTGCACGGCGACCAGCCCGACGCCGCCCGCCGCCCCGGTGACCAGCACCGTCTCGCCGGGTTGCACGTTGCCGCGCACCACGCACGCCATGTAGGCCGTGTTGAAGGTCGTTATCAGGGCGGCGGCATCGGCGAAGTCCATGGCGTCGGCGAGCACGAAACAGCGCTGCTCGGGCGCCACCAGGCGTTCGGCGAAGGCGCCGGTGAAGGCTTGGGCGAGGACGCGGTCGCCCGGCCGGCAGCGGGTCACGCCGGCGCCGACGGCGGCGACCACGCCCGCCGCGTCGCGACCCGGCACGAAGGGCGGCTCGGGCCTCTTCTGATATTTGCCCTGGACCATCAGCGAGTCAGGCAAATTGAGCCCGATGGTGTGTATGTCGACGAGGACCTCGCCCGGTCCCGGTACGGGATCGGGAACTTCCTCGATGTCGTGGGAGGCGACGGGTCCGAACTTCTTAACGAGGATGGCGCGCATAGGTGATTTACCTCAGGTTGGGGTGGTCGCGGCTTGATCCTGGTTGCGCAGGCGCGCCGCCGCGTCAAGTGTCGCGTCGACGATTTCCGAGTACCCCGTACACCGGCAGATGTTGCCGCTCAGTGCGGCGCGCACCTGGTCCTTGGTGGGGTCTGGATTGTCGTCGAGAAAACCCTGCAGCGTCATGAGCATGCCCGGCGTGCAAAAGCCGCACTGCAACGCGAAGTGCCGGTGAAAGGCATCCTGGAGGACCGACAGGGCGCCGTCCGCCGAGGCTAGCCCCTCGACCGTGTCGATGCGCCGCCCATCCGTCTGCACGGCCAGCAACAAGCACGCCCGTACCGGTTTTCCGTCGAGGCGTATGGTGCACGCCCCGCAGATGCCGTGCTCGCAGCCGACATGGGTTCCGGTGGTGCCCAGCACCCGGCGCAGGAAATCGACGAGCAGCATGCGGGGCTCGGCGTGGCCGGTCATCTCGACGCCGTCGACGATGAGGCTGATCGGATGAAGGGTGCCGCGGCTCAGGATTGGCACGCCGTGGCCTCCTCGATGACGCGGGCGCCGATGCGGCGCACCAGTTCCCTGCGGTAGCGCGCAGTGGCGTGGATGTCGTCGAAGCCGCCCATCTCCCAGGCCAGGCCGTTGAGGGCGTTGGCCATGTCGGCTTTGGCAAGCTCCTGCCACTCGCCGACAATGGCTCGGTCGGCGACGCCGCCGACGGCGACGCGGAGGGACGGCCCGCTGACGACGGCGGCGACGGCGACGATGGCAAAATCTCCGTGGCGCCGGGTGACTTCCTCGAAGGCGTATCCGGTGCCCGCCTCGGCCACCGGAAAGCGCGCCGCGACGGCGATCTCGTCGGGCTTCCTGGCCGTCGACAGCATGCCGGTCTGGAATTCCTTGGCGGCCAGCGTGCGTGACCCCTTGGCGCTCTTCAGGACCACCTCGCCGCCGAGCACGGCGAGGCACAGCGGCAGCTCGGAGCTTGGATCGGCGTGGCACAGCGACCCGCAGACGGTTCCCTGGTTGCGCGTCTGCAGGTGACCGACATGGGGCAGCGCCTTGGCCAGGAGCGGCGCCTTGGCGGCGAGGTCCGGCCACGCTAGCAGCTCGGCCTGGGTAGCACCAGCGCCGATCTCGATCATGGCTGTATCGGCGCGCACGTAGCGCCACGCCTCGATGCGGCCGATGTCGACGAGGACCCGCTGGCGGGCGAGGCGCATGTTGAGCATCGGCATCAGTGACTGCCCGCCGGCCAATACCCGGGCGTCCTGGCCGTGGTGGCCGAGGGCGTCGAGCGCCTCGTCCGGGCTCTGCGCCCTGAGGTAGTCGAATTCGGCGGGCTTCATGGGGCCAAGCCTATGGCTCTGAGAAGGCGCCGCCACCAGCCCTCCGTCGGGGCGCCTTGTCCGCCACCGGCTTGGCAGATAAGCGCCTCGAAGAACTGGCCGACGAGAATGCGCGCTGCGCCGTCCAGCATGCGCCCGCCGACGGCGGCCACCTTACCCGCTACGTGCACGTCGTAGCGGTAGCCGACGGCGGTGCCGCCGTCCTTGGCGGCGAGCTTGACCGTTCCACTACCGCTCGAGGATCCGAGGGGCCCCAGCATCTCCCCGGAAAGGCCGAGCGATTCCCCTTCCACCAGATCGGAGAGGCGGATGTTGGCCTCGAAGCGGCCGCGCACCGGACCGACGCCGGCGTCGACGACGGCCCAGTAGGCGTTCTCTCCCGTCTGTTCCAGCTCATGGCAGCCGGGGATAACCTGGGCCAGGGTGCGGGGATCGAGGAGTAAGCGCCACACCTCGGCCGGCGACACCGGTACGAAGGTCTCGCCGCCGCCGCTCAGCGCCCGGCCCTTCTTAGGCGGTGGCGCTTCCACGGTTGGCATATCGGATGGTGGCGGCGCTTCCTCGGGGTGGATCCACCCGGCTACCTTGGAAGGCGTCAGGGGGACCGTGATGTCCTCGCGCCCAAGGGCGTCGGCCACCGCGTTGGCGACGCAGACGGGCGTTGTGTACTGGTTGCCCTCGGCGATCCCCTTGGCGCCGAGCCGCGTGAACGGCGACGGATGGACCGTCGGCTCGATCAGGCACATCTCGGGCATTTCCGGGGCCGTCGGCACCAGATAGTCGGCATAGGTGCCGGTCAGGAAACTCCCGTCCTCGCCGTAGACGAACTCCTCGAACAGGGTGGCGCCGATGGCGGCGGCGAAGGAGCCGCGGATCTGGCCTTCGGCGAGGCCCGGATTGAGGATGGTGCCGCAGTCGTGGGCCGTCGCGTAGTGGTCGATGCGCACAGTGCCGGTGTCGCGGTCGATGTCGACGCCGCAGAAATCGAAGGCGAAGCCGTAGGCCAGCGAGGTGTTGATTTCGTCGTTGGCGTTGGTCGGTGTGAGCTCCGGGGCGTTCCACGAAACCGCCTCGCGCACTCCGGCGGCTATGCCGTCGGGCAAGCTTCGTGGCGACCAGTGGGCGAGCCCGCCGACCCGGTAGAAGGGAAGGGCGTTCTGGGGGTTGTCGCGGGCGTGGATCATGCCGTCCTTGAACTCTACTTCCTCGGGTGCCACGTTGAGGTTTTGGCTGGCGATGCGCGCCAGCTTGGTGCGCACCCGCACCGCCGCCTCATGCACGGCGCTCACCGAGGCCGGGGCGAAGCGGCAGGAATAGTTGCCGGCGGCGATCGACCAGCCGTCCTTGTGGGTGTCGGTTTCCAGGTTGACGGTGATGTCTTGCGGCCTCAGTCCCAGTTCATCGGCGACGATCTGGGCGAGGGTCGTCTGGTGTCCCTGCCCCTGGGGCACGGAGTCGCCGACCACGGTCACCGAGCCCAGCGCATCGACCATGACCTGGGCGGAGGCGACGGCGCCGTCCTTGGGGCCCGCCTCCTCGCGCTCCTTGCCGGTCTTCAGGGTCGAGATGTAACCCATGTTGGATTGGCTGGGCTCGACGGCGGTGGCGTAGCCGATGCCGTAGAGGCGCCCCTCGGCACGTGCTGCGTCGCGGCGGCGCTTGAGCTCGTCGAGGCCGCCTCCGGCAACGGTCTCATCGATGGTCTTCTGGTAGTCGCCGGAATCGAGCAAGGCGCCGGCCGCCGTGCGGTGCGGAAACGAGCCCGCCGGGATTAGGTTGCGGCGGATGACATCGAGCGGATCGAGGTCGAGCGTGAGGGCGATCTTCTGCATCATGCGCTCGACGGCGAAGTAGAGCTGCGGTCCGCCGAAGCCCCGCACCGCCCCCGTCGGGCACTTGTTGGTGACCATGATGTGGTTGGTCACCTCGACGTTGGGGATGGTGTAGCCGTTGGTCGAAAGCCCGTGCATGCGGTAGATGGGGGCCGGCATGGGGGCGCGCAGGTAGGCCCCGTGGTCGTCCCAATTCTCGAAGCGGAGCGCGCTGACGATGCCGTCGTCATTGAAGGCGGCCTCCACAGTGGTGACCCGGTTGGGCGCCGAATTGGCCGCCGACAGGTTCTCCAGGCGGTCCTCGATCCACTTGACGGGCCGCCCCGTCAGGCGCGCCGCCACGCATATCAGCACTACGTATGGGAATATCGTTAGCTTCGATCCGAAACTGCCGCCCGAGTTGACCGGCGAACGGTGCCGCAGCTTGCCGGTCGCGGTCTTGAGGCCGAGCGCCATCACCGTGTGGACTGAAAACGGCCCCTGGAAGTTGGAGATGACGTCGTACATGGCGCTGTCTTCCAGGTACTCGGCGACGATGGCGTAGGTCTCCATCGGGGTCAGCGCGTTGCGCGGGTAGCGAACGGTCATCCGGGCGGTGTGCGGCGCCCCGGCGAAGGCGGCATCCGGCGCGCCGTGGGTAAAGACGCGCCGCGACACCACGTTCGAGCCCTGGGCCGGATGAAGGACGGGGGCTTCGCCGCCGGCCGCCTCCACGGGATCGACCACGGCGGGCAGCGGCTTGTAGGTAACCTTGATGAGGTCGAGGGCGTCTTCCGCCTTGTAGCGGTCGGCGGCGCAGGCGATGGCCACGGGCTCGCCCACGTAGCGGACGCGGTCGAGCGCGATGCCGCGGTAGTCCATCTCGTTCTTGAAGCCGACGATGAGCGGCGTCGTCAGGGGCTTTACGTCGGCGCCCGTGATGACCGCGTGAACACCGGGCAAGGCCAGCGCTTCACTGGCGTCGATGGCCATGATCTCGGCATGGGGGTGGGGCGAGCGCAGGATGGCGGCGTGCAGGGTGGTCGGCTTCTCGGGCAAGTCGTCGATGAACTGGCCGCGGCCCCTAAGCAGCGGCCCGTCCTCGACGCGCAACACCGGCCGGCCGACGTATTTCTCCTCGGCGACAAAGGCGTTCTTTGATTCGGACACGGCGCGACCCACTCTCTGTGCACGGGCTCAGGGGTTCAGTCAATCTATATACACTTTGTATATTAAGTGTTCCAGTCCTTGCAGGGTCAAGCCGAAAAGCGTTGCTCCCAGCCATTTTTCGCCCTTGCCGCTACTTGACGCGGGCCGTCGGACCGATCATTATGGGCAATTAAATACGTGTTGTATAAAAATGAGACGCGAGGCACGCGGTCATGTCCTGGATGATCGGCGTCGACGTCGGCGGCACCTTCACGGATTTCTACGCCTTCGAGGTGGCGGCGGGCACGGTCCACCTGTTCAAGTGCCCGTCGACACCGGACAATCCGGCGCGCGCCATCATCGAGGGCCTAGCCGAGTTGTGCGCCGCTAACGGCATCGAGGCCGGAGCCGTGGAGCGTTTGTCCCACGGCACCACGGTGGCCACCAACACCCTCATCCAACGGCGCGGCGGAAAGGTCGCGCTGATCACTACCGAAGGGTTCCGCGACCTCCTCGAGGTTGGGCGCCAGACCCGCCCGCACATGTTCGATCTGCAGCGCGACCACCCGTCGCCCCTGGTCCCCCGCGCGCTGCGCCTTGAAGTAACGGAGAGAATCACGGCGGGGGGCAAGGTGGTACGCGAGCTCGACGCCGGTTCCCTGGCCAGGGCGGTGGCGGCGCTGGAGGAAACGGGAGCGGAGGCGTGCGCCGTCTGCCTGTTGTTCTCTTTTCTCAATGCGGACCACGAGCGGCGCATCGGCGAGGCCCTCGTCCAAGCGGTCCCCCATGTGAAGGTTTCCCTGTCGTCCGAGGTGCAACCCGAGTTCCGCGAATACGAGCGCTTCTCGACTACCGTGCTCAACGCCTATTTCCAGCCGGTCATGGAGCGCTACCTGGGTGATTTGCAGCGCCACGTCGGCGCAGCCTTGCCCGCCGCCGGCGTCGGCATCTACCAATCCAGCGGCGGCCTGATGTCGATCGATCGGGCGCGCCGCTTTCCGGTACGCACGGCCATGTCGGGGCCGGCGGCGGGAGCGGTCGGCGCCATCCATTGCGCCCGCCTGGCGGGGCGCCCCAACGTCATTTCGCTGGACATGGGCGGCACCAGCGCCGACGTCTGCCTGATCCACGATTTCGAGGCCGGCATCGGCTACGAGAGGGACATAGCTGGGTTTCCGGTGCGCCTGCCCATAGTCGACATCAACACGGTGGGTGCCGGCGGCGGCTCCATCGCCTGGTTCGACCGCGACGGCCTCCTGAAAGTGGGCCCCGAGAGCGCCGGCGCCGACCCCGGCCCGGCGTGTTATGGCCGGGGCGGCGCGCAGGCGACGGTGACCGACGCCAACTTCGTGCTCGGGCGGCTGTCTCCGGACGGCCTCATCGGCGGCCGCATGCGGCTCGACGAGGCCGCCGCGCGCGCCGCCCTGGCCCCCGCCGCCGAACGCCTCGGCCTCGCTGTCGAGGAGACGGCGCTCGGCGTCGTCGGCATCGTCGTGGCGACCATGGTGCGGGCCATCCGCGCCGTGTCGGTGGAGCGCGGACTGGACCCCCGCGACTACAGCCTAATGGCCTTCGGCGGCGCCGGCGCCCTGCACGCCGGGGACGTGGCGCGGGCGCTCGGCATTGCCGAGATCCTGGTTCCCCCGGCGCCCGGCATCCTGTGCGCCCAGGGGCTCATCGTCTCCGAGCTCAAGGAGGACTTCGTCAGCACTGACCGCATCCTCCTGGCGAGCGACGGCGCCGACGGCGTGGACGGCATCCGGGCCCACCTCGACGGATTGCTGAACAAGGCCCGGGCGTGGTTCGAGGCGGAAGGCGTGGCACCCGCCGAGCGCACCCTACAGGTTAGCCTCGACATGCGCTTCGTCGGCCAGAACTTCGAGCTTTCCGTGCCCATCGAGCGCCCCATCAACCAGCGATCGGGCGCCGCCGCGCCGCGTCTGCCCGGGGTGCTAGAGCTGCACGACCTTTTCTTCCGGGTCCACGAACAACACTACGGCTTTCACAACTCGGCCGACCCGGTCGAGGTCATCAGCGTCCGCGTCACCGCATTGGCGGCCCTGCTGCGTGGCGCGGACGCCGACGCTGGCGGCATGGCGCACCAAGCAGCGCCGCCCGCCGTCTCGCCGCACCGCCCCGTCCATTTCGACGGCAACGGGTCCGGGGAGACGCCGGTCTACGACCGCGCCGCGCTGGCGCCGGGGCACGTCCTCGCCGGGCCCGCCATCATCGAGCAATTCGACGCCACCACCGTGCTCCACCCCACGGACAGGCTCAGGATCGACGAGGGTCTGAACATGGTCATAGAGGTGACGCCGTGAAATCCTCAGCCCCCGACGCCATCACCCTGGAGATCCTCTACAACGCGCTCAAGTCGGTGGGCGACGAGACCTTTATCGCCCTCATGAGGAGCGCCTATTCCACCAACATCAAGGAGCGCCGCGACCACTCCACGGCGATCATGGACACCGCCGGCAGGCTCGTCGTGCAGGCCGAAAGCTCGCTGCCCGTTCACGTCGCCTCGATGACCGGGCTCATGTCCAAGCTTCTCGACAAGTTCGGCGGCGACATCCACGACGGCGACATCTTCATCGCCAACGACCCGCACGTGGCCGGCGGCACCCATCTGCCCGACATCAACATGGCGATGCCGGTCTTCGACGACGGCACCCTGCTCGCCTTCATGTGCAACATTGCGCACCACGCCGACGTCGGCGGCATGGCGCCCGGCAGCATGGCTGGCGGCATGTCGGAGATCTACCAGGAAGGCCTGCGCATTCCGGTGGTGCGGCTGTTCCGGGGCCGTGAGCTGTGCCAGGACATCTTCGATCTTATCTTGCTCAACGTGCGAATCCCAGAGGAACGGCGCGGCGACTACTACGCGCAAGTAGCCGCCTGCAAGCTCGGTGCGCGGCGCTTGTTGGAGACTGCCGGTGTCTATGGCTTCGATACCCTGCAAGCCGCCTTTGCCGAGATCATCGCCCTGACGGAGAAGCGCATGCGCCACGCCATTGCCGAGATTCCCGACGGCACCTACGCCTTCGGTGACGTCATGGACGACGACGGCTTGGGCACCCGGGACATCCCCATCCGCGTGCGTATCGACATCGACGGCGAGGCCATCCGCTTCGACTTCACCGGAACGGCAACCCAGGTCGACGGCAACATCAACGTCACTGCCAACGCCACCCACTCGGCGGTGTGCTACGCCCTGAAGGCGCTGCTCGATCCCGAGGTGCCCAACAACCAAGGGGTGCTCGATATCCCCGAACTGGTCATCGACAAGGGCTCGCTCCTCGATGCCGCCTTTCCCGCCCCGGTAGCTGCCCGCGCCAACACCTGCCAGCGCATCGTCGATGTGATCATCGGGGCGCTTGCCGAGGCCCTGCCCGAACAAGCCGTGGCCGCCGCCAACGGGGCCAACACGACGGCCGTATTTTCCGGGACCGACCCGCGCTCGGGGGCCGGCTATCTCTATCTCGAGACCCTGGGCGGCGGCTTCGGCGGGCGCGCTGCCAAGGACGGAAGGGACGGCGTGCAGGTGCACATCACCAATACCTCCAACCTGCCCGTCGAGGCCATCGAGATGGAATACCCGCTGATGGTGGAAAGCTACGGCCTGATCAAAGATTCAGGGGGAGCCGGCACGTACCGCGGCGGCATGGGCCTCAGCCGCGTCATCCGCCCGGTCGGCGCGGCTTGCCAGTTCAACGGCGCCGGCGAGCGCTTCACCCACCAACCGTGGGGCCTGTTCGGGGGGGCCGCCGGCGCCTCGGGGCGCTTCCGCCACGTCGACACCGGCGGCGGTGAGACGGCGCTGGCCACCAAGCCCATGGGCGTCAGCGTCAACGAGGGCGAAAGCATCGTCATCGAGACCCCGGGCGCCGGCGGCTACGGTGCGCCCGGCAAACGTGCCGCCCAAGCCCTGGCCGACGACCTAGCCAGCGGCAAGTTCTCGGCAGCTTATCTGAAGCGGTGCTACGGGTATATGGCGGGGGAGGGGTAGGGGGCGTACTCATATGGAAAGATTGCGGCGGCAAGGGGGATCGCTTTAGTGTAGACGGTGAATGCCGAACTCCTCAAATTTCAAGGCAACCGGCTCATGGACGAAAAAAACGACACCCTCCTGATCACAGGGGGGCTTGTCTTTCGGCACGACGGAGACCCGCACCGGCCCGACGTCGCCGACATACTGATCGAAGGTTCGCGCATCTCCAGGATCGGGCCCGATCTCGCCCTGACCGAGGCTGGAAGGGCCGCCGGAGAGAACATCATCGAGGCGCGCGAAAAGCTGGTTATCCCCGGATTTGTGAACGCTCATTACCATTCCCACGACACGCTCCTGAAGGGAAGCTTCGAGACCCTTCCCCTCGAAATATGGATGCTCAACGCCCTGCTGCCCTCCTACCCTAAACGCAGCAAGGAAGAGGTGCGCGCCCGCACGCTCCTGGGCGCGGCCGAATGCATCCACGGCGGCATGACGACCATCCAGGACATGCTGACGATCTATCCATTTAGCGAAGAGCACCTGGATACCGTCATGGAGGCGTATGAGGAGATCGGGATCCGGGTCGTCTTCTCGATGCAGATCGGTGACGTTCCCGGGCTGGACCGGGTGCCCTACTGGCGGGAAACTGTTCCCGCCGAACACCATGAGTACCTGGGTGCATATGTCGAGCCCTTCGGCGATGCCAAACCGCTTGAAGTTGTCACGGGACAGTATCGGCGGTTGCATGATTTCTGCGACCGAGTCACCTGGGCACTGGCGCCGACAAACCCTCAGCTTTGCTCGACCGAGCTGCTTGGTGGACTGGCTGATCTGTCGGTGGCCCATGACCTTCCGGTGCTGACCCACCTCTATGAGGGGAAAGCGATGACTTTGGCGAGCCGCACACTCTACCCGGAGTTCGACGGCTCGTCGGTGAAGTACCTGCGGTCCGTCGGCTTGTTGGGACCGCGGCTTGGCCTCGCTCACAGCATCTGGATGCTGCCGGAAGAGATCGATCTCCTCGCCGAAACCGGCACCAGCGTCAATCTCATTCCGGGAGGGAACCTGAAAACGAGAAGCGGCGTGGC
>DASCNF010000131.1:0-12738 GCA_036011345.1 Rhodospirillales bacterium
GACGCGGTGCTCGCCGCAAGCTTCGGCGGCCCACGGCCGCTGAACCCGGCCTACATCGTCTCGCGGCGCGCCTTCGCTGGCTACTGGGAATACCTGTTGTAGGACGCCATCTTCACCGTTCCCCCGCATCTCATGTACGGCAGCGCCACGCTCATCGGGGCCGACGGCCGGCTCGCCGGAATCGGATCGCTCGCCGTCGGCAACACCGCCGCGCCCAGCGTGCACAGCCCCGGCAACATGTTCGTTCCCATCGATGGCCTCAAGCCGATTCTCGGAGACCTGCTAGCACACGGGCAGCCCTCCACCTCCCAACCCTAGCTCGACGCCTTCACGGCGGAGACCAAGGGTCGCGTCTTCATCACGCGCGTCGCAACCGGCGGGCCGGCCGAGGAGGCGGGGCTCAATAAGGGGGACATCATCATGGCCATCGGCGGCAAGCGGGTCAAAGGCATGGCCGATTATTTCCACAAGATGTGGGCACAGGGCGCGGCCGGCGTCGAAATTCCCGTCAACATCATGCGCGCCGGCAACACCAAGATGTCGATCGAGACCGTCGTCGTACGCTCGCGTAACCGTTACGACTGGCTGAAGATCCGCACGCGGGGCTATTGAAGGAGGTTCAGTCGCCACGCTCCTCACGGCGGGTTTGCACCAAGGCCTTGTTGTAGGCGTTCATGACGTCGCGTTCGTGGATGCAGCCCAAGAACGCCGCGCCCTCGTGGTCGGCGACGACAGCGACATGCTGCTCGCCGCTGCTGCGCATGAGAGCGAGGGCAGCGTGCAGGTCGTCGGTGGCGGTGAGCGCCAGCGGGTGCGGCCGGGCCACGTCGCTGGCGTTGATCAGGTCGTCGGCGACGTGATCGAAAGCCGCCTCGCTGAGGTCAGCCAAAGCGATGGTGCCGTAAAACGTGTTGTCGTGGCGCACCACGAACAGCGTCCCGGTCGGCGATTCCTGCAGCCGCGCCCTGATATCGGGGAGGTGGGCGTCGATGGACACGCGCACGCTGTCCCGGGACATGACATCGGCGACCGGGATGGCGCGCAGCAGGGCCGATTCGAAGCCCCCCTTGAGATCAAGGCCCCGGCGTTCCAACTGCCACGCGAAATAGGACCCGCCGTGAAAGCGCCGGGTGATCACCGAGGACACCACCACCGCCACCATCACGGCCAGGGTTATGCCGTAGCCGCCGGTCATCTCGAAAATGACGAGCGCCGTCGAAATGGGTGCCCCTAGCACAGCGGCCGCCATCGCCCCCATGCCAACCACCGTGTAGGCGCCGGCCGCCAAGGAGACCGCCGGGAACATGTCGCCGATCACCAAGCCGTAGGCGCCACCCAGCATAGCACCGACGACCAGGGACGGGCTGAACACCCCGCCCCCGAAGCCGAAGCCCAGGCTGATCGCCGTGGCGACGATTTTGGCGACGCCGACGGCGAGAATGAAGCCGAGGGGAAAAGCCAGGCCGAGGGCCGCCTCGGTGGCGCCGTATCCGACGCCCAGTACATGGGGAAAGACGACAGCGATTCCTCCCACCATGAGGCCCGCCGCCGCCGGGCGCAGCCAGACCGGAAGGAGGCTCTTCTCGGCCGCCGAGGCAGCCAGCATAATCCCCTGCATAAAAACGATCGCCGTGACGCCGGCCAGGATGCCGAGGACGACGAAGGAGGGGAACTCCCAGAACGAGGTAATGGCGTGATCGGCGATTTCGAAAGCCGGGAAATCGCCGAAATAGACGCGTGACACTGCCGTTGCCGTAACGCTGGCGATGACGATGGGGGCGAAGGCGTTGAGCGCGTAGTGGCCGAGCACCACCTCGCTGGCGAACAGCGCGCCAGCGATGGGCGCGTTGAAGGACGCCGCCACCGCCGCCGCCACTCCGCATCCCAGAAGCGTGCGCGACAGCGATCGCGTCAGGTGCAGGCGCTCGGCAAGCCAGCCGCCGAGCGCGGCGCCCAGGTGGACGGCCGGCCCCTCGCGGCCCACCGATGCCCCGACGCCGATGGAAGCGGCGTTGACCAGCGCCGCCTTGAGACCCGTTGCCGCCGACATGCGCCCGCCGCGAAGGGCATTCGCTTCAATGGCGTCGGCGACGCCATGGGGACGGCGGTCGGGCATGACGTAACGGACGAACAAACCGATCAAGAGCCCCCCGGCGGCCGGCGCCAGCACGACGTGCCACCACGCCAAGTCCTGGGCATGGATGGAAAGGCGTTCGGCGTCGCTCCCGTAAAAGACCCCCTGCACGAGGGCGACGGCCTCGCGGAATGCGATGACGGCGCCCCCCACGGCGGCACCGACGACCAAGGCCAGGACCGACAGGATGAGCTGGTCGTTCCGGACAAGCCTTCTCAGCCGCAATAGCACGCGGCTCAATCTCAGCCGACGCTTGGTCGCCCGCATCATCTAATTTGTATGATCCAGAACACTAGCATGACAATCCGAATTGGTCATCGCACCGGCACTGTTAAATCGATCTCGAATAAAGCCTTTACGCCCCGCCGCGTCAACGGACCGATACGCTCGCCGGCGCCGGCGTTTTGTTCAAGAATCAAAGACCAAGACGGTCTGCTCAAGCTCGACCTGGGATACCACGCGGTCGCGCCCGCCGTGCTTGGCCATGTAAAGGGCCTCGTCGGCGCGTACGATGAACTGGCTGATGGGTTCTCCCAAGTCGAATTGGGCAAGGCCGGCGGACACCGTGATTTGGCCCAATTTCTCGTCCGTGGTCTTGTTCCGGAGCTCTTTTAAACTGATCGTTTTGCGCAGGTTGTCGGCAAACCTGAAGGCCCCATCGAGATCGGTAAGCGGCAAGATGGTGGCGAACTCCTCGCCGCCGTAGCGCGCCGCCGTGTCCTTACCCTTGGTGCCCTCCTTCAAGGTATTGGCGAGCAGCTTGAGATCCTGATCGCCGACCTGGTGGCCATAGGTATCGTTGAACTTCTTGAAGTGGCCGATATCCATCATGATGAGGCAGAGATCGGCGCCCTCCTCCATGGCTTTTGTGATGGCGCGGCGCATATCCTCGTCTAAACTTCTTGCGGTTGGCTACACCGGTGAGGGCATCGGTAGTGGCCCCGTGGCGCATGTGCTCCAGGTCGGTCTTGAGGTGGTCGACCTCCTCGGACGAATTGTTGAGCTCGCCCTCCAGCAATTTGTTGTGCTGTTCCATTTCCCGGGTCGCCGCTAAACGTTTCGAGGGTCTTTCCGTAAGCCGCGGCATCGTCTCCGGCGTTGGACAGCTTTTCCAAGACCTTGCGTATCTCTTGCTCGAGTTTGGTGGCCGCCTCGTTGAGGGCGGACTGCTCATACTTGAGGGTGAAGAATTGCTGGTAGATTTCGGAACAGACCCTGGGGGAGATTTCCTGCTAGTTGTCGAGCAGGATGTCCAGGGCGCGCTTGAGGTCGGGGTCGGCACCGGAAAAAATAATACCAAACGGTAAAATTATTCGGATTGAAGGGGATCCCCTGCTTTTCCATCAAGGAGAGTGCCGCGCGCGCATATTCGGCGGTCTGTTCGAATGGTGCCGAATATCTCTCGCCGGTCTCTTTTGCCCATTTTTTTCTTATCGAGCCGCTAGAGCATACCCCACGGGTCGTCGAGTCCAAGCTAAAATGGCCCTGGCGGGGGGCGCTTCCCGGCTTCGCGGAGCATCCGTCGCCGTCGCTCAGTCCCGGCGTTTGCGCCTGATGCCGATGACGCGGCCAGCTTGGCGAGGGCGCACCATTCGGGCATGATGGGCGTTGACGGGCACCATCCGATCAAGGGCGGAGTCGGGCCACTCCGAGACCCGGCGCACCGCGCTGTCGACGTGCAGATCCATTACCTCGATGGTCGCCACCGGTTCCTGCTAACCATCCGCATACATGCCGCGAAATAGATGGAAGCGCTTGCTGTCCGATTCAAGTGTTTGAGCTTTTTCCATGAGGGCGACGCCCTCCCCGACAAAAAAACATGCAGCCAGTCCGCCGCCGGTACTTCAGGCCGAAATCCGGGACGCGACGTGTTAGGTTTTACCGTACTCTACCCGACCATGCCCGTCTTGACGGGCCTTGGCGAGACCGCCGGTCGAGGGGCGCTTGCGGCGCAATGGTCCTTGCCGGGATTCCGCTTGGGTGTAATAACCGTGAGTTTCCGCCAACCAAGAGCCTCTAAGCTTCGCTGATCATGACTGCACCGCACCGCAAAGGACCCGCCGACGCCGATGGGTCGGGCTCTCCCGAGTTGGCTATCGTCGTGCCGCTGCACGACGAGGCCGAGAACATAGGCTCCCTCGTCGACGAGATTGCCGCCGCCCTGGACGGCCGCGTCGATTATGAAATCGTCTACGTCGACGATGGTAGCGACGACGACACGCCGCGCAGGCTTCGCTATATCGCCGCCCGGGTTCCCCGGTTGCGCCACGTGCGCCACCGGCGGCGCGCCGGACAGAGCGCCGCCATCGCCACCGGGGTGCGCCAAGCGCGGGCCCCGATCATCGCCACCCTGGACGGCGACGGCCAGAATGATCCGGGCGACATCGTGCGCCTGCTCTCGATTCTCGAGAAGGCGGGCGAGCGCGACCGCCTCATGGTCGTCGGGCTGCGCGCCAAGCGTCAGGACAGTTGGCTGAAACGCGCCGCCTCGCGCGTCGCCAACGCGGTGCGTGCGCGGCTCCTCAAGGATGGAACGCCGGATACCGGATGTGGGCTCAAGGTGTTCACGCGGGCGGCCTTTCTGGAGATGCCCGCCTTCGACCACATGCACCGTTTCTTGCCCGCCCTCATGGTGCGCCAAGGGGGAAGCGTGGTATCGGTGCCGGTCAATCACCGGGCACGCACGTACGGTATCTCCAGCTACGGGGTATGGGACCGGCTGTGGGTCGGCATCATCGACCTTTTAGGAGTGATGTGGTTGCAGCGGCGGGGCAGCGCCCCGATCATCGAGGACGACGACGTGGAAAACGGCGGAGAGGAAAAAAAAGGTCGATGAATCCAAAATTTCTCCTGCGCGGTTTGCTGCTCATGACTTCTTTGGCGGTCCTCGGCTTCTTTTTCAAGACCACGGCCCTGGGCGATTTCCTGAACACGGGGTGGATCGATTCCGAAGTGCGCGGTAAGGGCCTCGCCGGAAGCATCCTGTTTGTGGCCGCCGGCGCCGTCTTCACCGGAGTCGGATTGCCCCGCCAGGTATTGAGTTTCCTCGGCGGGTATGCCTTTGGCTTTATCGCGGGCACCGGTCTCGCGTTGCTGTCCACGGTTGCCGGTTGCGTCGGCGCCTTCTATTACGCCCGCTTCCTGGGCCGCCAGCCGGTACTCGCCAGGTTTCCAAGGCGAATCGCCAAGATCGACGATTTCCTCAGCGACAACCCGCTTTCCATGACCCTGCTCATCCGCCTGTTGCCGGTCGGCAGCAACCTCGTCGTCAACCTCGCCGCCGGCGTCTCCGGGATCGGCGCCGCCAGCTTCCTGGCCGGTTCGGCCATCGGCTACCTTCCTCAGACCATCGTTTTCGCCCTGGTCGGCAGCGGCATCAATGTCGAGCCGTCGTTCCGCATCAGCCTGAGCGTCGTGCTTTTCGTGGTCTCAGCGGTGTTGGGGGTGTCGCTCTACCGCAAATACCGCCACGGCAAGTCATTCGACGAGGAGTTCGAGCGGGATCTCGCGGAAACGGCGAGCGACGCCCCGGCAGCGCCCACCAACAGCGATCCCCGGGGCTGATCGTTGGGAGGAAGGGTGGCCGCGAGCCAGACCATATCCCGCCACTGGTCGAGCCCCGCGTGGACGGGGCTGTGGGTGGTGCTGATGGGCGTCGCCCTGGCCACAAGGCCCTTGCTACCGGTCGACGAGACCCGTTATCTGGCCGTCGCCTGGGAGATGTGGAAAACCGGCAACCTCCTCGTCCCCCACCTCAACGGCGAACCCTACAGCCACAAGCCACCGCTCTTGTTCTGGCTGATCAACCTGGGATGGGCGGTGTTCGGCGTCAACGAATGGTGGCCGCGTCTGGTGGCGCCGCTGTTCGGCCTGGCCAACCTGTTCCTCACCGCCGGCCTGGCGCGGCGGTTGTGGCCGGAGGAGACTGGTTGCGCGCGGGCGGCGCCGCTCATCCTGGTGGGCGGACTCTTCTGGGCCCTGTTCACGACGCTTACCATGTTCGACATGATCGTCGCCTTGTGCACCCTGCTCGGGCTTGGCGGCGTACTGCGGGCGTGGAGGACCGGCGCCTGGACGGGATTCGCGGTGCTCGGTGTGGCCATCGGCTTGGGCGTCCTGGCCAAGGGTCCGGCCGTGCTCGTGCACGTCCTGCCGGTGGCGCTGTTGGCGCCTCTGTGGGGGCGTCGCCTTTCCCCGGGGCCGTGGCCGGATGCTTGGGGGCGTTGGTACGGGGGTGTTTTGGCGGCGGTTGCCAGCGGCGCCGCCATGGGCCTCGCCTGGGTCTTCCCGGCCGCCCAGGCGGGAGGCGAAGCCTATGGCAACGCCATCCTTTGGGAACAAACGGCGGGACGCATGGTGGCCTCCTTCGCCCACGGGCAGCCGTGGTGGTGGTACCTGCCGTGGCTGCCAATCATGGTCCTGCCGTGGGCGGCCTGGCCCGCCTTGTGGCGTGGAATGAGCGAGCCGCGCCCGGCGCTCGACGACGGCGGGGTGAGATTTTGTTTGTGCTGGTTCCTGCCCGCCCTCGCCGGCTTCTCCCTGATCAGCGGCAAGCAACTGCACTACTTGTTGCCGGAATTGCCGGCCCTCGCCCTCCTGATTGCCTTTGTCACCGGGCAACCGCGACAAGGGCCCGAGGCACCACGCTTCGACCAAGCGGTGCCCGGGTTCTTGTTCGCCGCTCTTGGGTTGGGCGTGCTGGCGGTTCCCATAGTGGCGCCGCCCGACAGGCTGGCAGCGCTAGGCTATGAGGCGGCGTGGGGCTGGGGGACGGTATTGGCGGCGGCCGGCCTCGCCGTCGCCGTGGCGCGCCCGGCCTCCATCCCGCGCCTGGCGGCCCTCGCCGGGCTCGGCGGCGCCGCCGTGGTGGCGTTTCATCTGATGGCGCAGCCCACCCTTTCAGGGGCCTTCGACCTGACCCCCACCGCCGCCCGCCTGGCCGAGTGGGAGCGCCGCGGCGTACCCCTCGCCCATTTCGGCAAGTACCACGGACAGTTCCAGTTCCTGGGTCGACTGGAGAAGCCCCTGGCGGTCATCGGCCTTCTCCACCCGGACGTGAAGACATGGTTGGAGAACAACCCGAACGGCAAGGTGGTATCCTATCACCGCGTCCTGCCGGAGGCCGCCCGGCCCCTGTTCAAGCAACCCTTCCGCAGGGGGCTCGTGGTCATCTGGGATGCCGCCACGATGATCGCCCACCCGGGTATCGCAGATCGGAATTCCTGAACCGAAAGTATCTTTTAACCCTACATTACATGAGGTTATGAAAACCTGCCGGCAAAGTCATGTATATGACGGCGGCGCAAACCGTGTTAGCGTCGGGGCCGCTCGAGAGCCCCCTCGGAGAACCGCCCGGAGATGCCGCCGGCCGAGGGTGGAGGCTCGTTTCCTGGTGAGTGTCGGCCGGCCATGAAGATCTGTTTGATACGGCCCTCCATCGTCGTGCCCAGGAGCAATATCACCTCCATGTTCACACCGCCCCTGGGGCTCGCCTACGTGGCGGGAACCCTGCGCGCCGCCGGGTTCGACGTCAGCTTCATCGACGCCGTCGGCGAATCGCTGGATACCCGCCGTCCGGTGGACAACGATTGCTTCCTGTACGGGTTGAGCTCCGAACAAACCATCGAGCGCATCGCCGAGGATGTCGACGTCATCGGCGTGCACGCCGGATTTTCGTTCGAGTGGCCCTATTGCCGGAGCCTGATCGCCGACATCCGCCGCCGCTTTCCCGAGACGCCGCTGATCGGGGGCGGCGAGCACATCACGGCCATGCCCGAGGCCAGCCTGACGGAAAGCGCCCTCGACCTCGGCGTGCTCGGCGAGGGCGAGGAAACCATGCTCGAGGTGTGCCGCGCCCTGGCCGCCGGAAATTTGGAGCCGGCCGCCATCGAGGGCATCGTCTTTAGGGACGGCGCCGGCAACATCGCCGCCAACGGCCGTCGGGTGCGGCGCCGCGACATCGACGCCATCGCGCGCCCGGCGTGGGACCTTCTGCCCATCGAAGCCTACCTGGAACGAGGGTTCGGGTTCGGCGTCAACCGGGGCCGCTCCATGCCCATACTGGGAAGCCGCGGCTGCCCCTATCAGTGCACCTTCTGCTCCAGCCCGCAGATGTGGACGACGCGCTGGCTGGCCCGCGACCCCGACTTGTTGCTGGACGAGTTGGCCGATTACCAGCGCGACTACAAGGCCGAAAACTTTGACTTCTACGACCTCACCGCCATCGTCAAGAAGTCCTGGATCGTCGATTTTTGCCGCAAGATCGAGGAACGCGGCATGAGTTTCACCTGGCAGCTTCCAAGCGGCACCCGCTCGGAGGCCATCGACGGCGAGGTGGCGGAACTCCTCTACCGCTCGGGGTGCCGGAACCTGTCCTATTCCCCGGAAAGCGGTTCGGCGGCCGTGCTGGCGCGCGTCAAGAAGCGGATCAAGCCCGGCAATATGATCGAGTCCATGGAAGCCTGCCACGCCCAGGGCATCAACGTTAAGTGCAACATCATGCTGGGTTTCCCCGGCGAGACCTTCAAGGAGGTCTTCGAGAGTTACCGGTTCATCGTGCGAATGGCGCTCGCCGGAACCTACGATCTCAGCGTCTGGGCGTTTTCCCCGTATCCGGGTTCGGAGCTTTTCGAGCAGTTCCTGAAAGACGGCCGGATCAAGGTCGACGACGCCTATTACGACAGCCTGCGCTCCTACGCCGATGCCTCACGGACCAAGTCCTACAGCGAGAATATTTCCGACTCCACGCTAAAGGCCCTCCGCTTCGGCGGGTTGTGCCTGTTCTACGGGGTGCAGTGGCTGCGCCGCCCGCTACGCCCTTTCCGCATGATTTGGAATGTGTGGCGGGGCACCCACGAATCGCGCGCCGAAATGGGCCTCGCTAACCTGCTGCGCCGCGGCCAGTTGACCACCGGCGCCGATTGAATGCCGGCCCGCCGCCGCCCCGACATTTCCCACCCACGGCGATAATGTAATGCCAGTTTCGATTCGAGTGCGTGCCGTGACGGCTGTATGTTGGCGCCGCCCACCCGGCGCTCGGCGGCGGGCGTGACGCGACGCGAGGTCCCCATCCCATGAGCGGCTACCTGTCATATTTCTTCGCTGGGCTGCAACAGGTGTCGGCACTGGGCAGCGTTCTCGTGCTGTGGGCGGCGCTCAGTGCGCTGGGCGGCCTGCTGGCCGGCCGCCAGCGAATG
Organism: Rhodospirillales bacterium; assembly: GCA_036011345.1. Lineage (GTDB taxonomy): Bacteria > Pseudomonadota > Alphaproteobacteria > Rhodospirillales > JASLQF01 > JASLQF01. The sequence goes on from DASCNF010000131.1 coordinate 9,331, forward strand.
GCCGAAGGAGACGCTCTCTACGGGTGGGCCGTCGTCGCCTTCGTCTTCACGGCGCTTAGCGTGGTGTATTCCACGCCGTTTGCCTACGTGGCTTGGGGGCTCCTGGCCGTCGCCCTGGCGGCCATCGTCGTCCGCATACGGCGCGAAGGGGGGATTTTCAGCGGTCCGGCGATCCGCGTGGCGCTGTTAGCGGCGCCACTTTTGATCATCGCCTCGGCCCTCGAGCCGTCGCAGTGGGACGAGTTCTCCCACTGGTTGCCGGCGTCCCGTTTCTTGTTCCAGACAGATGGCTTCCCGGGGGCCGGAAACCCCGTCACCGGCACCCAGATGCTTTACGCCTATCCCTATGGCTGGCCCCTGCTCACCTACATGGTGAGCTGCATCGGTGGACACTTCGTGGAAAACGCGCCGGCGCTTTTAAACCTGTTCCTGCTGCTCAGTTTCGGACTGATGGCGGTGCGCGTGGCCTTGAGCGGCGCCGGGCGCGAGGATACGAGGGGAGATGTCACGGGGGGCGGCTGGGGCCTCGCCGCCGTCGCCGTCCTCGCCGGGACGTTGTTCAACCCGACGTTTTCCCAGAAGGTGGTGCTGACCGCCTATGCCGACACCCCCACTGCCGTCGCCGTCGCCGTCGGCGCCGTGTTGGGGTGGCGCATGCTGGGCGCCCTGGCCGGCGGCGAGGCGGAGCGGGCGCGCCGCCTCGCCTGGCAGTTCGGGCTGGTCATGGTGGTGCTGGTCAGCATCAAGCAGGTCAACCTGACGCTGTTCGTCGTTCTCGTCGTCGCCATCAGTGTGGCTGGTCTGCGCGATCCCGCCGTGCCGTGGCGAAGTCTGGCCAGACCGTTACCGGCGGCAATCGTTCCCGGGCTCGCCGCCTACGGGCTGTGGCGATACCACGTGGCGACGGCGCTCAGCGATCCGGTGCTCTTTCCAGCCGCCGAGGCGACCCTCATGCCGTTTGCCAACTGGAACATCGAGCTCATTCCGCAGATTCTCCTTCAAATGCTGGTGGTGGCGAGCAAGAAGGGTGTCTTCTTCGCCGTCATGGCCATCGCCGTCGTGTTCGCGGCGCGGGGACTGGTTCGCTTTCGGGGTCCCTTCGACCGGCTGGCCATCGTCGTCGCCGGCACCTTCCTGGGCTACAACGCGTTCCTGTTGTTCGTCTACGTGGCATCGTTCGTCGCCGTCGATGCCCTGCGCGCCGTCTCCTACTGGCGTTACAACATGCACGTCGGCCTCCTCGCCGGCGTGTTCGGCGCCTATGCCGCGGGGGCGGCATGGCGGCGCTTTCCGCGGGTGCGCCGGCGCGCCGACACGCTGGCCGGGCTCGCCGTGGTGGTGGTGATCGGCGCGCCCCTGGCGTTCCCCCACAAGCTGCGCATTGATCTGGAGCCGCCGAAGCCCCATTTCAGCGCCGTCGCGGCGTCCCTCGCGGGCTCCCTGTCCGCGGAGACGCCGCTCTTTATCCTCGATCCCCTGGGGACGGGGGAATCGGCGGTCATTACCCGCTACCGCCTGAACCGCCACGCCGTTCCCTATTTCTCCGCCTTCCATGGGAACTCCGACGAGGCCATGGACGGGTTCGCCTCCCAACTCGGCCCTGGCGCCCGCCTGCTCGTCCATTCGGTGACGCCGCCAGCACGCCGGGCCCTGGCCATGGAGCTCGAGGAAGGCGTCTCGTATCTGCTGGCCAGGGGGCGCGCCGGGTGGCGGATCGAGCGCACATGGCCCCATCCCGCCCCGCCCGGAGGTGCCAAATAAAGGGGCTCCGACGCCTTTTTTCCGGACGACGACGCCGGACGCCCTTGACACGGGGCAAGAACGTCCTTAGATCGTTAGCACTCATCGACGTAGAGTGCTAACAAAACCTCCTTTTATTCATATTTCTCACCAACTTCACGGAGGATAAAACATGAAGTTCAGGCCGTTACACGACCGGGTCGTAGTCAAACGCCTCGAGGAAGAGGAGCTGACCGCTGGTGGCATCATCATTCCCGACACCGCCCAGGAAAAGCCCATGGAGGGCTCTGTTATCGCGGTCGGTCCGGGTTTGCGATCCGACGACGGGAAAATCACGCCCCTCGATGTCAAGTCCGGGGACCGTATTCTTTTCGGCAAGTGGTCGGGGACCGAAGTCAAGATCGACGGCGATGAGCTGTTGATCATGAAGGAATCCGACATCATGGGCATCATCGAGAGCGGTAAGAAAAAGAAATAGTCTCTCCGAAGAAAGGACAACAAAATGGCAGCGAAAGAAATCAGATTCAGCAGCGACGCACGTACGCGGCTGTTGCAAGGTGTCGACGCCCTGGCCGAAGCCGTCAAGGTGACGCTGGGCCCCAAGGGGCGCAACGTGCTTTTGGAGAAGTCCTTCGGCGCGCCGCGCGTGACCAAGGACGGCGTGACCGTGGCCAAGGACATCGAGCTTTCCGACAAGTTCGAGAACATGGGCGCCCAGATGGTGCGCGAGGTGGCCTCGAAGACCTCGACGGAGGCCGGCGACGGCACCACCACGGCGACGGTGCTGGCCCAAGCCATCGTACACGAGGGCGCCAAGGCGGTGGCCGCCGGCATGAACCCCATGGATCTGCGGCGCGGCATCGACGCCGCCGTGGAGGCGGTGATCGCCGATCTGCACAAGCGCTCGAGCCGGGTTTCCACCAACAAGGAGATCGCCCAGGTGGGCACGGTGTCGGCCAATGGCTACGTGGAGATCGGCAACATGATCGCCCAGGCCATGGAAAAGGTCGGCAACGAGGGCGTCATCACGGTGGAAGAGGCGAAGAGCCTGCACAGTGAGCTCGACGTGGTCGAAGGCATGCAGTTCGACCGCGGTTACATCTCGCCCTACTTCGTGACCAACGCGGAAAAGATGAACTGCGAACTTGAGGACCCCTATATCCTGGTCCACGAGAAGAAGCTATCCAGCCTACAGCAGCTGCTTCCCGTTCTCGAGGCCGTCGTGCAGTCGGGACGTCCGCTTCTGATCATCGCCGAGGACATCGAAGGCGAGGCGTTGGCCACCCTGGTGGTCAACAAGCTGCGCGGCGGCCTCAAGGTGGCCGCCGTCAAGGCGCCCGGCTTCGGCGACCGGCGCAAGGCCATGCTTGAGGACATCGCCATCCTGACCTCGGCGCAGGTGATCAGCGAAGACTTAGGGATAAAGCTCGAGAACGTCACCCTCGACATGCTGGGCCGCGCCAAGAGGGTGCTGATCACCAAGGAAGACACGACCATCGTCGAGGGCGCCGGCAAGAAGGCTGACATCAAGGGCCGCTGCGAGCAGATCCGCGCCCAGGTTGAGGAAACCACCTCGGACTACGACCGCGAGAAGCTGCAGGAACGGCTTGCCAAGCTGGCCGGCGGCGTGGCCGTGATCCACGTCGGCGGTGCCACCGAGATCGAGGT
>DASCNF010000132.1:0-23293 GCA_036011345.1 Rhodospirillales bacterium
GGCGATGTCATAGATGCGCCGGCGGTCCTCGGGGGGCAGCTCGTGGTCCATGAGTTGATCGAGCGCGTTATGCGCGATGCGCCACGCCCCCCACACGATATAGGCGGCGATGGCGATGGCAAACAACGGATCGGAGACGCTCCATCCCAGCTCCGCGGCCAGTAAAAGCGAAACGATGACGCTGGCGTTGACCAGTATGTCGGCCTGGTAGTGCAGGGAATCTGCGGCGATGGCGACCGAGCCGGTGCGCCTGACCACGTATTTCTGGAAGATCACCAGGATCACCGTGGTGCAGATGGCGAAGACCATGATGGCCAAGCCGATATCGCTATTCTCGATGGATTTCGGGTTGAAGATGCGCTTCGCCGCCTCGATCAGCAGGAAAGCCGCCGAGCCGCTAATGAAGGCGGCCTGAGCCAGCCCCGATAGGGCCTCCGCCTTGCCGTGGCCGAAGCGGTGTTCCTGGTCGGCGGGTTGAAGGGCATGGCGCACGGCGAACAGGTTGATGAGCGACGCTGCCACGTCCATTAACGAATCGATGAGGGTGGAAAGCAGGCTGACCGAATCGGTCACCACCCAGGCGCCGAACTTCACCAGGATCAATACCGCCGCCACCGTCACCGAGGCATAGGTGGCCAGGCGCATGAGCGACGCCCTCTTTTCCGGAGAGATCGACGAAGCCGCCACGTTGGCTGGGGTTTCCTCGGTCATGGCCCTAGTGTCCAGGATCAGAAATATGGTCAGGGATACAGCTTCTTACGGGTCCAACCATCTGGCGAGAGATTACATACCTCCCGGTCGTGCAGGCGGAACGGCTGCTCTTGCCAGAACTCGATACGCACCGGCCGCAGGCGAAAGCCCGACCAGAACTCGGGCCGGGGAACGGTGCCTAAGTGGAACTTCGCGGTAAACTCGGCGACCCGCTTTTCCAGCTCGAACCGGCTCTCGAGGGGCCGCGACTGCTTGGAGGCCCAGGCGCCGATCTGACTCAACCGCGAGCGGGTGGCGAAGTAGGCGTCGGCCTCCGCCTCGTCGACCTCCTCGACCGTGCCCTCGACGCGCACCTGCCGGCGCAGCGATTTCCAGTGAAAGCACAGCACCGCCTGCGGGTTGGCGTACATTTCCTCGGCCTTGCGGCTGCCCGTGTTGGTGTAGAAGACGAAGCCCGCCTCATCCACCCCCTTGAGCAACACCATCCGCGCCGAGGGGACGCCGTCAGGCGTGCTGGTGGCCAGCGTCATGGCGTTGGCTTCGGCCGGCTCGGCATCTTCGGCTTCGCGCATCCAGTCCTGAAACAGGCTAATCGGGTCTTCAATGTTGATCGACGTCATGGCTCTTTTATGCTAATTTTTTACGTAATCTTTTCGCCATAGCATTGGGGAGTGTCGTTTCGAGAGCGGTGACTTCCGGACCGGGTCATTCTGGCGTGGTGTTCCGACCGACGGGCTTTAAGAGAAGGTTGGCGACTTTTCGCTTGTCAAGTCTAACTTCGATGGAGGACCGAAATCATGATTTTCAAACGCACCTTGTCGGTGCTGATCGCCATTGTCTTCCTGGCCGCGTGCACCGATGTGGAAGGTAAGCCCAAACAAACAGTCGGCACCTTGCTCGGCGCCGGCCTCGGCGCCCTTGCCGGCTCCCAGATCGGTGGCGGCAAGGGACAGTTGGCCGCTGTCGCCATCGGCGCCTTGGGCGGCGCTTGGCTCGGCAGCGAGGCCGGCAAGTCCTTGGACAAAGCCGACCAAGTATACGCCGAACGCACCGCCCAGAACACCCTGGAAAACAACAAGAAGGGCCAGACGTCGAAATGGCGCAACCCCGACAGCGGCCACGCTGGCAGCTACACGCCGACGCGCACTTACCAGACGGCAAGCGGCCGGAATTGCCGTGAGTTCGAGACCACCGTCGAAATCGACGGCAAATCGGAAACCGCCACCGGGACCGCCTGCCGAAGGGCCGACGGCACCTGGAAGCTCGTTCGCTAGAAGGGCGGCCCGAGGCGACACGCCCATGTCCACGACCGACGCCGCGACTCTGCGTACCATCGAGGCGGTGGTCGAGGCCTTCAACCGCCACGACATCGACGCCATCCTCGAGCACTTCACCGACGACTGCGTGTGGATCATGGCGTCGGGGCCGGCACCCAGCGGGCGGCGTTGCGCCGGCAAGGACGAAATCCGCCGCATCCTCGCCGAGCGCTTCGCGATCATCCCCGACATGCGCTGGGTCGATTGCACGAACTGGGTGAACGGCCACAGGGCGGTCTCCGAATGGACGATCAAGGGTACGGCTGCCTCCGGCGAGCGCCTCGACTGGCTGGGCTGCGACCTGTGGGAGTTCCAGGGCGGCCTGGTAGCCAAGAAGGACACCTACTGGAAGCGCATCGACGACGGTTGAATAAGTCCAGCCCCAATCCGCACCTCTGAAGGGTTCCAGGGATATCCCTCATCTCGCTAGCTTTGCCCGGGTTTTGCGACACCGGGGTTTGGTGTAGGATGCCGACGGCCCGCTTGCCGGGCCGTCGGTTTCGCCTGTAATTTTGCCTGTTATTTGGCCGGCAACGACGCGATGACGAGGAAAGCATGACCGATTCCGTGGCGCTGATGGCGGGAAAGAGGGGTCTGATCATGGGCGTCGCCAACGAGCGCTCCATCGCCTGGGGCATCGCCAGGGTCGTGCACGCCCACGGCGCCGAGCTCGCTTTCACCTACCAGGGTGATGTAATGCGAAAGCGCGCCGAGCCGCTCGCCTCGTCCGTGGACTCACCCATCATCATGCCCTGTGATGTCACTGACGCGGCGAGCATGGACGCCGTGTTCGCGGCGATCGGCGAGAAATGGGACGGGCTCGATTTCGTGGTTCACGCCATCGCCTTTTCCGACAAGGAAGAACTCAAGGGAAAATACATCGACACCACGCCCGAGAACTTCGCGCGGACCATGGAAATCTCGTGCTATTCCTTTACCGCGGTGTGCCAGCGGGCGGCGGCGCTGATGCCCGGGGGCGGCAGCCTGGTCACGCTCACCTACGCCGGATCGGAGCGCGTCATGCCCCACTACAACGTCATGGGGGTGGCCAAGGCGGGGCTCGAAGCCAGCGTGCGCTACCTGGCCGAGGACCTGGGCCGCCAGAACGTCCGCGTCAACGCCCTTTCGGCGGGTCCCATGAAGACCCTGGCGGCATCCGGCATCGGCGACTTCCGTTACATCCTAAAGTGGAACGAGTACAACTCACCCTTGCGGCGCAACGTCTCCCTCGACGACGTCAGCGGCGCCGGGCTCTATCTGCTAAGCGACCTTTCCACGGGTGTCACCGGCGAGACGCACCACGTCGATTGTGGCTACAACATCGTCGGCATGAAGGCGGTCGACGCGCCCGACATCTCGGTCGTTTAGCCGCGCCGGCGGCAACTACGACAAAGGGGCCCCCATGTCCGCCAACACGTTCGGTCATCTGTTCCGCTATACCACCTTCGGCGAAAGTCACGGGCCGGCCATCGGTTGCGTCGTTGATGGTGCGCCGCCACGCCTGCCGTTGACCGAAGAGGACATCCAGTTCTACGTGGACCGGCGCCGCCCCGGCCAGTCGCGCCAGACCACCCAGCGCCGCGAGCCCGACCGTGTTCAGATCCTTTCGGGGGTTTTTGAGGGCGTCACCACCGGCGCCCCCATCGGCCTCCTGATCGTCAACGAGGACGCCAAATCGAAGGACTACGAGACCATCAAGGAGATGTTCCGCCCCGGCCACGCTGATTACACCTATCACAAGAAGTACGGCATCCGCGACTGGCGCGGCGGCGGGCGATCGAGCGCGCGGGAGACCGCCATGCGCGTCGCCGCCGGCGCCGTGGCGCGCAAGGTGCTGGGACCGGACGTCGCTATCCGCGGCGCCATGATTCAGATGGGTCCGCACGCCATCGAGCGCCCGCGCTGGGACTGGGACGAGACCGCCAACAACCCTTTCTGGTGCCCCGACACCGAGGTGGTCGGCCAATGGGAGACACTCCTGGATTCCATCCGCAAGGCCGGCTCTTCAACCGGCGCCGTGATCGAGGTAGTGGCCGCGGGCGTGCCGGCGGGGCTGGGCGCGCCGGTCTACGGCAAGCTCGACGCCGACATCGCGAGCGCTTTGATGAGCATCCCGGCAGTTAAGGGAGTGGAGCTCGGCGCCGGATTCGCTGCCGCCCTGCTCGAAGGCCCCGAGCATGCCGACGAGATGCGCATGCGGGATGGCGAAGTGACGTTCCTTTCCAACAACGCCGGGGGCGTCTTGGGCGGCATCTCAACGGGCCAGGACATCGTGGCGCGCTTCGCCGTCAAGCCGACGAGCTCGGTGACCGGGCCCATGAAGACCGTCAATGCCGATGGCAAGAACGCGGATATTTCTACCAAGGGCCGCCACGACCCCTGCGTCGGCATCCGCGCCGTGCCGGTGGCCGAGGCCATGGTGGCCATTGTCCTCGCCGACCACCTACTGCGCCACCGCGCCCAGTGCGGGGATTGAAGGAGACGGTGACGTCATCTTGATAGCCGCTTGGCAAGCGGGGCCGTGGCGCCGCATAAAGTGCGGCTAATAAGAAAGGAGTTCCCGCCATGCCGCAACCCGACCACATCGTGAAGGTGCCACCGCTGCCCGACGTGGAAGCCCTCGACGACGACACCAAGAAGTATTTCGCCATCTGCGAGGAGAAACTGGGGCTCGTGCCCCACGTGCTCCGCGCCTACACGGCCAATCAGGAAAAAATGCACAACTTCTCCAGGTTGTACAACACCCTCATGCTCGACGAGGAGAACTGCGCGCTCACCAAGCTCGAGCGCGAGATGATTGCCGTCGTCGTGTCGTCGGCCAACCACTGTTACTACTGCCTGGTGGCGCATGGGCAGGCGGTGCGCCAGCTCTCCGGCGACGCCCTGCTCGGCGAGATGATGGTCATGAACTACCGAGTCGCCGAGCTGAATGCGCGCCAGCGTGCCATGCTGGATTTCGCCTGGAAGCTCACCCTCACCCCCCACGACATCGGCGACGACGACCGACAAGAGTTGCACGACGCCGGCTTCACCGACCATGACATCTTCGACATCTGCGACACCGCCGCATTCTTCAACTACACCAACCGAGTGGCGCACGGGATCGACATGATGCCCAATCCCGAGTACCACGCCATGAATCGCTGAGAGCCCCGCCGTCATGAACACCCCATCGCCCGAGCAAGCCGCTCAGCCGGACGAGGCCTTTCCGTCGGGCACCGCCTACATAGATGGCCGCTTCTGTCCCCTCTCCGAGGCCAGGATTTCGATCCTCGACTGGGGGTTCTTGCGCTCCGACGCCACCTACGACGTGGTCCACGTCTGGCGGCGGCGTTTCTTTCGTCTCGAGACGCACCTGGACCGTTTCCTCAGTTCCGTCGAGAAGTTGCGCCTGCGGCTTCCCTTCGGGCGCGAAGGCTTGCGCGAGATCCTCATCGAATGCGCCCGGCGCTCTGGCCTCGACGACACCTACGTGGAGATGATCTGCACCCGCGGCCGCTCACCGACGTTCAGCCGCGACCCGCGCGACGCGGTCAACCGCTTCATCGCCTTCGCCATTCCCTTCGGCTGGGTCGCCGACGAGGATCAGCGACGGCGCGGCCTGAACCTCGCCATCGGCACGGTGACGCGAATCCCGCCGCAATCCGTGGATCCGACGATCAAGAATTATCACTCGCTGGATCTGGTGAGCGGCATGTTCGAGGCCTACGAGCGGGGCGCTGACAACGTCGTCCTGGTCAACACCCGGGGTGATATCGCCGAGGGTCCGGGCTTCAATGTCTTCGCCGTCAAGGACGGCGCCCTGACCACGCCGGAGAGCGGCGTGCTGCGGGGCATCACCCGGCAAACGGCCCTCGAGCTCGCCGCCGAACTGGCGCTCCCGGCGGCCGAGGCACCGCTTTCCGCCGACGGTCTCAGGAGCGCCGACGAGGTCTTCATCACGTCAACCGCCGGCGGTATCATCGCCGTGACGCGCATCGACGGCGCGGCGATCGGCGACGGCCGGCCCGGCCCCGTCACCGGGCGGCTGACCGAGCTTTACTGGGAGAAGCACAGCGATCCCGCGTGGACGACCCCCGTCGAGTGAGGCGACGGCCTATCTCTACGCGGCACCGCGCCGCGCCGCGATCAGGAACTCCTTGTTGCCCTCGGGGCCGGTGATCGGGCTTTCGCTGAGCCCGAGGACACACCAGCCGGGCCGGTCGTCAATCCAGGACCGAACAGCCTCGCATACCTCGCTATGCAGGACCGGGTCGCGCACCACGCCCTTCCTGCCGACGCGGCCCTTGCCGACCTCGAACTGCGGCTTGATGAGTGCGATCAGGCGCCCCCCCGCCGTCGCCAATCCCAATGCCGCGGGCAACGCCGTGCGTAGCCCAATGAAGGCGACGTCGCAAACGATGAGATCGATAGGCTCCGGCACCAGTTCCGGAGATAAATTGCGGACGTTTGTGCCCTCCAGGACCACGACGCGACCCTCGTTCCTGAGCCGCCAGTCGAGTTGGCCACGGCCCACGTCCACCGCATAGACCCGCGCCGCGCCGCGCGCCACAAGCACGTCCGTGAAGCCGCCCGTAGACGCGCCAATATCCAGACAAATCAGCCCCTCGGGGTCGATATCGAAGTGGTCGAGCCCGTGGGCCAGCTTGACCCCGCCACGCGACACCCAAGAATGGTCGCGCCCCTTGACCACGATGTCGATATCGATGGCAAGGCGCTGGCCCGCTTTATCGAGGCGCTTGGTGTCGCTGTAAACGAGGCCCGCCATGACTAGGGCCTGGGCGCGGGCGCGGCTTTCCGCCAGCCCACGCTCGACCAGCAATTGGTCGAGGCGGATCTTGGCGTTCCGTCCCCGCGCGGCGAGATTCTTCACCGCTCAGGGCGCTTGGGCAGGACCATGGGCCCAGCCGGAGACCGTTTTCCAGGAGCCCGGCATGTGCCAGAAAATGCATGACGCGAACCGGGAAACCGCCGCCGGCGCCTTCCTCGATGGCGATCAGCAGCTCGTGCTCGGTGGCCAGGCGGCGCACCAGGTCTTCGTCCTGCGGTTTGGCGAAGCGGGCATTGGCGACGGTCGTCGACAGCCCCCGCGCCACCAAGTCTTCGGCCGCCTTGTGGACACCCTCGAAACGCGCCCCGAAGGACAGGATGACTACCGGTGATGGTGACCGCGCTCACCGCATCCAACAGCGGGACCGTGCTGTGTTCAGTCAAGTCCTCGTCCTTTACCTGTCGCTTTCGAGGAAGTAATCGGTCTTTCAGCGCGCCGCTGGTCTCGTTGGGCGTTCAAGCCCGACGACAAACTACGAATTTTGCAAGTTCCCGAAGATGTTCGGCCTTTTCCTCAAATAATTCTAAATGCTCTATCGCCTGGTCGGCAAGCATGTCGGCTTGCGCGCGAGCCCGTTCGCGCCCCAGCAGGGAGACGAACGTCGCTTTTCCGGCCGATGCGTCCTTGCCGGTCTTCTTGCCGACCTCTTTCTCGTTGCCCTCGACGTCGAGAAGATCGTCGGCGATCTGGAAGGCCAAGCCCAAATCGTGGGCATAGGCATGGAGGGCATGACGCGCCAGCTTCGACGCCCTGCCCAGAATGGCCCCCGACGCGCAAGAAAAGTCGATCAACATGCCCGTCTTGAGCCGCTGCAAGCGCGTAATTTCGTTGACGCCGAGGGAACTCTTCTCGGCCAGGAGGTCCAGCATCTGGCCACCAACCATGCCCTCGATCCCGACGGCGTGGCTCATCTCGACGACAAGCTCCCCGCGCACCTTGGGGTCCGAGTGAGTGGGTTCGTCAGCCAGCACCCCGAAAGCCTTGGTCAACAGCCCGTCGCCGGCGAGGATCGCAGCCGCCTCGCCGAAACGGACGTGACACGTGGGCTGGCCGCGCCGCAACTCGTCGTCGTCCATGGCGGGAAGGTCGTCGTGAACCAGCGAGTAGCAGTGCACCATCTCCACCGCCGCCGCGACGCGCACGGCGCTTTCCTTGGAAACATTGAAAAGGTGGGCGCCGTTCATGACCAGGAAAGGGCGGATTCGCTTCCCCGCCGAAAGAGTAGCGTAGCGCACCGCCTCCATGAGCCGTGCCTCCGCGCCATCCTCGAGCGGAAGTAGGCGATCTAGTTCCTCGGTGACGATGCGTGCATTTTCCGCCAGGGTTTCCTTGAAAGAGGTCAATGCCGCGCCTCAGTCCAAATCCGCCGGCTCGGCACCGATGGAGCCCCCCGGGCCGAGAACGATTTTTTCCACCTTGGCCTGGGCCTCCTTGAGCTTCGCCTCGCAATGGCGCTTGAGCAGCGCGCCGCGCTCGTAGGACTTGATGGCGTCGTCCAGCTTGCCCTGGCCGTCCTCCAGTTGGCGAACGATCTTCTCGAGCTTGGCGAGTGCCTCCTCGAAGCTCAGTTTGGCGATTTCCGGTGGGATGGAATTTTCGGCCATAGCGCCCCAGCGTCTCCTCGGCCAGCGATTCTAAGCGACCGTTTTCGCAAGGGTAAGGAAACCCTTGGCTTAAGTAAAAACCGTAATGCCGGAACCGTATGTTTTCCCAAGCCGCACTACAGGCCGCGAATAAGCCGGTTATTCTTGGTCTATCATAACATAATCGTAACACGCCAAGTAAATTGGGCGCTTTCCGGCCCGCCGACCCCCCGCTCACGCCGCCATCAGGACCCGCACGTGAGCGGGGACGCTGGCCGCCAGGGCGTCCAGGTCGTAGCCTCCCTCAAGCGACGAGATCACCCTGCCCTCGCACGTATCCTCAGCGATGTCCAGCAACTCCCGCGTCACCCATTCGAAGTCGTCGTCGCCCAAATTTATCTGTGCCAGGGGGTCGCGCGCGTGAGCGTCGAAGCCCGCCGATATGACCAGCAGGTCCGGCGCGAAGGTGCGCAGCTCCGGAAGGATGCGCTCGCGGTAGCGCGCGCGGAACACATCCGATCCGCTACCCGGCGGAAGTTCGACGTTGACCAGGTTTTCGTGGTCGCCGCGCTCCGATTCAGCACCGGTGCCCGGGTAACAGGGAAACTGATGGCTCGAGGCAAAGAACAGGTCGCGGTGGCGATCGACGAAATTCTGGCTGCCGTTTCCGTGGTGGACGTCGAAATCGGCGATGGCCACCCGCTCCAGCCCGTGCTTAGTCTGCGCCCGCTGGGCGGCGACGGCGACGTTGTTGAAGAGGCAGAACCCCATAGCCCGCGAGAACTCGGCGTGGTGCCCCGGCGGCCTGACCGCACAGAAGGCGTTCTTGGCCTCGCCATTGAGAACCGCGTCGACCGCCGCCGAGGCCGCACCGGCGGCCCTAAGCGCCGCCTCGCCCGAGGCCGGAGAGAGCGCCGTATCGGGATCGAGGTGGACGTGGCCCGACCCGGGCACGCTTTCGAAAACATCCTCCACGTAGCGCGCTTCGTGCACGCCCTCGATGGCCGCGACCTCGGCCTGGGGTGCCTGGCGCCGCTCGAGACCGGCGAAGGCATCGGCGTCGAGCGCCGCCTGCACGGCCCGCAAGCGGTCCGGTCGTTCCGGGTGGTTGGCGCCGGGTTCGTGCTCGGCGCAGATGGGATGGGTAAAGAGCAGCGTCGCCATGGACTTGCTCCCGCCGTTCGGCCCCACCGCTTACGGCTCGTAGCCGGCGCCGATGGCGGCGATGCCCGCCTTGGCGACTTCCAGGTCCTGGTCGCCAGTGCCCGAACCGACGCCGATGCCGCCGATGACGATGCCCTCGACGTAGATCGGCAGGCCGGCCTTGAGGTTGGTCAGCTTGCCCGACGTGGCGTGGGCCAGCTTGAACTCGACGTCCCCCGGCACGCCGCCGCTCGGCACCCGCCCCGAGACCCCGGTGATCGCTTTGTTGAGGGAAGAATCGATGCTCAACAACTTGCCGCCGTCCATGCGCACGAAGGCCAGCAGGTTGCCGCCGTCGTCGACCACGGAGATGCACATGTCGATCCCGATCTCGCCGGCCTTGGCGACGGCGGCGTCGATCATCTTGAGGGCGCCAGCATGGGTCAGGCGCAGGTGTTTGGCGACATCGGTCATTTCTTTCTCTCTCTCCCTTGATTGCGATGGTTCTATTCGGCCTCGGCGATGACGCAGACGAGGTTGGCCCCCGGCCGCCCCTGGTGCTCGGAGCCCGCCGAGGCGAGCAGCAACGTGTCGCCGGTGATCGAGGAGACGACGGCGTGGCACACCGCCTTCGCCTGATAGCCGGCGTAGGGGGCCAGGAAATCGGAATGCAGGGGATGGCGCCGGCCGCGCACCGACGACACAGAATCGGCACCAGCGTTGACGAATACGGCGGCGATGCGGCGGCGCTCGGCCTCGGCGACGACGCCGTCCTCGAGCCCCAGGCCGGCGACGACGAAGGCCCGGCGCGCCCCGGCCACGTCGAGCTGGTCCTCCATGACCCCGTGGGCGGCGACGAAGCGGCCCGGCACGCCCTCGGCGTTGCCGATGACGAGGACGCGGGTGGCAACCTGCTCGCCGCCCGCCGACACCGAACCCAGGGTCGTGAACAGCGACTTGTCCGCGTTGATCGAGGCCTCGGTTATGTCCTGGCGCGCGATCTCGTCGGTCGCCACCCCGATGCCCAGGGCCGCCGCCCCCTTGGCCATCGACGAGGCGGCCACCGGGTTGGTGTTGACCACAGCCTTGCCGCGCGCCTCGGCCTCGGCGACACGGGCCGGCGTCATCGCCGGGCACTTGATCTCGATGCATTCGATGTCGGCTGTATCGGTGATGCCGGCGTCAGCAATGGCCTCCTTCACCGCCTCGGCGGCCAGGTCGACCTGAACCAGGGTGCCGTATTCCTCGGGCATCATGAGGCGCGAATCGGCGGTGCCCAGGACCATGCGCTTGCCGCCGGGCGCGGCGCCGCCGGGCGCTTTTCTGACGAACAGGTTGATGTGAGGGCACATGATGCCGGCGACGCCGCCGATCATCATCATGGGGATGCGCTCGAAGAGCTCGGCGTGCGAACACGAAAGGCGTTCGCCGAGCAGCACCTGGAGGGCCAGGGTGGCGTAGCCCCGGTTGTAGGGGTCGCCCTCGGTCTGGGCGATGACGGCGACGATGTTTTCGGCCTCGACACGGCCTTCGTCCAATAACGCCGCGACACCCGAGACGTCATTAGGCGCCGCCATGGTGACGCAATGGACCTCCGATTCCTGCATTTCCTTCTGTCCTCTCCGGACCGTTCGTTTCGGCGTTCCCCGCCCATAACCGTTCACAGTCGTGGGAATGTCAACCGCTTTTCATCGGGCCGCGGCAAGGCTTTGATTTTTGCCGCCAGATGGCGCAAAGATGGGGCAAATGGAGGACACCGTGACAACCATCGACGACGCCAACGCCGAAGCCCTGAGGCGCCTACTCGCCGCCGAGCCGGTGCTCGCCGAAGCGCGCCTCGCTGGCGAGGTCATCGCCGGCCTCGAGGAGCACGTCATGCTGCACGCCGGCCCGCCCATCGGATGGGAGCGCATGTGCGGCCCCATGAAAAACGCCGTCATGGGCGCCGCCGTCTTCGAGGGCTGGGCGGCCGGCCCCGAGGAGGCCGAGGACATGGCGGCAACCGGCGCCATCGCCTTCCATCCCAACCACGACTTCGGCGCCGTCGGCCCCATGACCGGCATCACGACGCGCTCCATGGCGGTGCTGGTGGTCGACAACCGCGCCTTCTCCAACCGCGCGTTTTGCACCCCCAACGAGGGCGCCGGCAACGTCATGCGCTTCGGCGGCGGCGATGTCGAGGTACGCGATCGCCTCGCCTGGATGGCCGGCACCCTAGCCCCGGCCCTGGCTGCCGCCCTCGCCGACATGGGCGGATTAGCCCTCAAGGGAGTGGTGGCGCGGGCCCTCACCATGGGCGACGAGATGCACATGCGCAACGTCGCCGGTACCAGCCTCTTCCTGCGCGAAATGCTGCCGGCCCTGGCCCGCACCTCAAACGACCCCGAGACCCTGGCCACCCTCCTCGAGTTCATCGGCGCCAACGACCAGTTCTTCCTCAACATCGTCATGGCCATGGCCAAGGCCATCACCGATCCGGCCCACGGCATCGAGGGCTCGTCGGTGGTCACCGCCATGTGCCGCAACGGCACCGATTTCGGCGTGCGCGTCAGCGGCACCGGGGATGAGTGGTTCACGGCGCCGGCGGCCATGGTCGACGGCCTCTTCTTCCCCGGTTTCTCGATGTCCGACGCCAACCCCGACATCGGCGATTCGTGCATCGTCGAGTGCGTCGGCCTGGGCGGCTTCGCCATGGCCGCCGCCCCCGCCGTCGCCGGTTTCGTCGGCGCCGGCTCGGCCGCCGACGCCGCCGCCTTCACCCGAGACATGGGGGAGATCACGGTGGGAAGCAGTGCCGACTGGGCCCTGCCCGCCCTCGACTTCGTCGGCGTGCCCACCGGCATCGACGTCGGCAAGCTGCTGGAAGCCGGCGTCGCCCCCGCCATCAACACCGCCATCGTCCACCAGGCGCCGGGCAATGGCATGATCGGCGCCGGCATCTCGCGTGCCCCGCTGGGGTGCTTCGAGGACGCGGCGAAAGTGCTGGGCATCGCGTAAGATATCACGCAAGTCGCGCATACAGCGCGGAGCGAACCACACGCCCGACGCTTGGTTGTTTTCCCGGATCGCTTTCTCCGCCGGATCTTTCTTGCTCATGGATTTCTGCCTCATCTTCGTTCCCTTCGGTCACTACGATGAGCCAGAAATCCTCCCTTATGAAAACCCCTCAATGTGTCCCAAGGGCGCTGACGTCAGACAGCCAAGGCGTCCGAAAACGGACTGGTGGAACTGCCCGACAAGACCGTGGCGACCGTTCTTCCCACGACGGGTGTCGGTGGGTGCGTCCCCGGCAATCTCGGTCAATCCGACCGCATCATCCAGTTCCCGATACGGCAACAACCCGGCGTCGGAAGAGACCTTGGAACCGTGGAACTCAAGCTTGAGACGACGGTCAAAATCCAGCCTCAAAACCCCTGCTTCCCTTTCACCCATCGGGTGAGCCATATCAACACCCCAAATCCTCCTATAACATACTGATTCTTATGCCCGAATTTGGGTGAGCTGTCGTCAAATCACAAGATCATCTGGGTAATGCGGGATGAAATAGAGTTGGCAACTGCATAGGTGGCGCAAAATATCGACGGAAAAGAGCGTCTTTCCATGGTGCTTGAAAAGTTAACCCAAGCGCTCGGTCCGATCAATGACACGACGATCTACCCGGACGGCATTCTCTATGAGAACTTTGATAACGTTAAGACGATCGTTGAGCTCTCGCCATTGGATAAGAAGCTGCTCCGCTTTCTCTATACCCACCTCAATCCCGGCGATCGGGAAGAAGACGTGCGCCGCGCTTTCGAAAAGTACTGGGATACCATCAATGTGAAATAAGCGTCCCCCGCACCCGCGCCCTCCCCTCTCAAGTCATCGCCTTGCCCTGGGCAGCGGCGAGTTGACCGGCGAGGCGGTAGAGGGTCTCGTTACGGCCGAGCTGATTCTGGCGCATGTCGTTGGCCTGGCGCGCCACCTCGGCGGCATCCCCAAAAGCGAACGCGCCGTCCTCGTAGACCACGTTGCCGTCGATGAGCACAGTGCGCACCGATCCCCCGCGCTCGCAGAAGACGAGCTGCTGCAAGGGGTCGTTGAGGGGCGCCAGGCTCAGCGAGGTTAGGTCGTAGAGCACGATGTCGGCGCGCTGGCCGGGCGCGATGGCGCCGAGGCGGCCGTCCATGAGCATGGCCTTGGCACCGCCCTGCGTCACCATGGCGAAGGCTTCCGGGGCCCCCGGCCAGCCCGCCTGGTCGGTGCCCAGGATGCGCGGGATGAGGACGGCCATCGACATGGCGTCGAACAGGTTCTGGTTATCGTTGGTGGAAGACCCGTCGGCACCAAGCGCCACCGGCACGCCGGCCGCCAGCATCTTGGGCACCGGCGAGGTGCCGACGCGGACCTTGGCGTTGGATTCCGGGTTGTGCACGGACACCGCCTGGCGCTCGGCCAAAAGCGCGATCTCGTCGTCGTTCACCCACACCGTGTGGGCCAGGGACCAGCGCCGGCTAAGGACGCCTAGGTCCTCCATGTGCTCGACGATGGGCTTGCCGTTGTACTTCAAGGAGACGTCGACCTGGATCCTGGATTCTTGCAGGTGGGTGTGGACGCCGAGGTCGTGCTTCTCGGCGATCTCGTGGGCCTTGACCAGGAGTTCGTCGGTACAGCGCGTCGGATTGGACGGCGCCGGGAAGATCGAGACCAAGCCGCCATGGCCGTGCCACTTGGCGATGGTCTCCTCGCACATGGCGGCGATCTCGTCGAGGGGCCTTGGCTTGAAGGGGTCGTCTTCGCCGACCGCCGCCAGGATGGCGTCGTCGATGCCCTCGAGTTGCGACAGGTCGAGGTCGTCGTAGGTACGGTCCCAGATGCGCATGCCGACCACGGCGCGCAAGCCGACGTCGGCGTAGGCGCGGGCGACCGGCGCCACCATCTCGGTACGGCAGTTCTGCTCGGGGAAGTGGTCGATGACGCTGGTCACCCCCGAGGTGATCATCTCCAGGGCGCCGAGGACGGCACCGGCGTAAAGCTCATCGTCGGGGCGGCCAAACACGTCGGCCTGGTTCATCCACAGAAGCGAGACGTGCCCGAAGCGGTCGCTGGTGCCCTTCTGGAAGATCGACAAGCTATGGGAATGGGCGTTGATCATGCCCGGCGCCGCCAAGCGTTCGGCGCCCGCGATGATTTCGTCGCCGGGCCCGGTAGCAGCGGCGTTAGCCTCGGCGACGGCGGTGATGGCACCGTCCTTGATGACGATATCGACGGCTTCGAGGCGCAGGCCTTGGCCGTCGGGAAGCAGCGCCCGGCAGTCGCGGATGATCGTTTTCATGGGGAAGCCTCTCCTGCGTTCAGTCGAGTTTGGCGTAGCGGGCCGGGCCGCCCGCGGTCTCGAGCGTGCCGACGATCATGTCGTGGAAGGCCGGGTACTGGGCGGCGATGCCGGGACCCGTGGTGGCGGCGCCCTGACGCTGGCGGGTGACGATCTCCTCGGCCTCAGCGAGCACCGCCTCCTCGTCGATGGTGAGCAGCCTTCCCTCTTCCATGACGACGCGGCCATCGACGACCACCGTTTCGGCGCCAGCGCCGCTCTCGTAGTAGACGAGGTGGTTCCACACGTCGCCCAGCGGGCGGTGCAGGTACGAGCCGGGATCGAGCACCACCACGTCGGCGCGGGCCCCGGGCGCAAGCACGCCGATGTCGCCACTTGTAGCACCACCGGACTGGCCGAAGGCGCGGGCGCCGCCCGACAGGCCCATCTTCAGGGTGTCACGGGCGCCTAACCAGTCTTCGAACTCGGGCTCGGTGACGCGCGCCAGCAAGCAAGCCAGGCGCAGCTTCTCGAACATGTTGGGGGCGGAGCAGTTGGCGCCGTCGGTGCCCACCGCAACCGCCAGTCCGGCGCGCCTAAGCTTGAGGACCGGGCAGATACCGCTGCCCACCATCAGGTTGGAGCCCGGCACGTGGATGATAGTGACGCCGGCCTCGCGCGCCGCCGCGATATCGTCGTCGGAGCACCAGATGAAGTGGGCGAACGAGCTCTTGTCGTTGATGACGCCGAGCTCCAGAAAGCGGCGCACGAAACCCACCTCGCCGGCCATCACGGCCTGGGTCTTGGCCTCCAGCATGTGGGAGTGGAGGCCGATGCCGTGGCGTCCCTGGAAATCGGCGGTCATCTCCAGAAGCTCGGGCGAGCAGCGCTGAGGCCCATCGACACCGAGCAGGACGTTGACCAGCCCGTCGTATTGCGTGGCCATCTCGAGGCCCTCCTCGATGACCTGAAAATAGGGCGCCAGGGCCGGGCGCCCCTGTTTCGCGTAAGCCTCGCGCACCTCGGCCGGCAGGGCCGCGGCATCGAGGGGCACGGTCTCGAGATAGGGCAGGTCGGAGAACATGGGCGCCACCATTGCCCGCATGCCGGCCTCGCCATAGGCCGCCATCACGGCGCCCAGCGCCTCCGACGTGGTCGCCGGGCGGTGGGAGAAGTGGTCGATGACCGCCGTCGTGCCGGTACGGAACATGGAGATGCAATCGACCAGCGCGCTCACCGTGACCTCGCGCGCCGAGCGGTCGACATTGGCGGCGATGACGTGCAGCATGAAGATGTCGAGGGGCTTCACGTCCACCGTGCCCTTCAACAGGGCGCCGTAGGAATGGGCGTGGCCGTTGATCAGCCCCGGCATGACGATGCGCCCCTTCGCATCGATGTGGCGGGCGGGCGCCGCGCCGGACGGCGGCGGCGCGGCGCCCACCGGGCCGACGGCGGTGATGACGCCATTCTCGATCCACACCTCGCCCTCCTCGAAGACGCTGTCATCGTCATTGAAGGTGAGCACGTGCCCCCCCCGCAGGCAGAGGGTTTCCCGGTCTTTGGCGTGATCGGCGTTCATGGACGTAGCCCCGTCTTGCTGTAACCTGGATGGCGCGCCGCATTGTCCACCAAAGGCGGCACCGATGACAACGGTGCCGTCGCCGCCCGTGCCCCTGAGGATGGGCGCTTAACGTGGAATTGATTGGTACGACCCGATAATTTGGTTTATTGATCGCCTCCGAATTCCACTTTTTATTAAATGCTGCCGGGTGCTCTGCGATGGCGGGACGAAAGGGCGATGCCGCTCCCGGCCGCTCGATGCCGAAAGCCCAGGAACGGGACCTCATGCAAGTGCATCATCTTTTCCGCGATGCGATCCCGGCATCCTTCGCCAGCGCCCTTTGCCGTCTGGCCGCGGCGGCGATAATGGCGGCGGCGGGGTGGACGACCGCGCTCCCGGCGACGGCCCAGAACTCGTTCGCCACCCCGGTCGGCGTCGACGAGGTTCGCCGCGAGCCCCTGAGCCAGACGGTGCCGGTCATCGGCCGGCTGGTGGCGCGCCAAGCTGGCGTCGTAGCGGCGCGGGCGCGTGGCCCGGTAGCCGAGATCCGCATCGACGTCGGCGACAAGGTCGACAAAGGAGCCATCATCGCTGTTTTGGTCGCCGACCGGCTGCACTGGGAGCGCCAGTTGCGCGCCGCCCAGGTCGCCGAGGCCGAGGCGGCCCTGACCACGGCCAAGACGGAAACCGCCTTGAAGACCCAGGAACTGAAGCGCATGGAGGGGCTGCGCAAGTCGTCCGCCTTCACCCAGGCGCGCTACGACGACGCCCTCCAGGAAGTGGCCAAGGCGCGTAGCGCCGCCGCCGAGGTGGAAGCATCCCGAGCCCAGGCGCGGGCCAACCTCAAGCTCGCCGAAATAGATCTCCGCTACGCGAAGATCAGGGCGCCTTTCCCCGGCGTGGTGTCGATGCGTCACACCGAGGTCGGCTCATACCTGAACGTGGGCGATCCGGTGATTACCCTGATCGACGATCAGCGCCTGGAAATCGAGGCCGACGTTCCGGCGGAGCGCATCAGCGGGCTGGAAGCGGGCGCCGTGGTGTCCTTTCGGATAGACGGCTCGTCGCTCCTGCGTGCCACGGTGCGCGCCGTGATCCCCGAGGAGAACCCCATGACCCGCACCCGGGCCGTCCGCTTCACGCCCAATTTCGGAGGCCGGCGCGCCAAGCTGGCTACCAACCAAAGCGCCACCCTTCACCTGCCCGTCGGCACGGCGCGCACCGTGATGACCGTGCACAAGGACGCAATCCTCAACCGCGCCGACAAGACGGTGGTCTTCGTGGTCGCCGGAGAAAAGGCGCAGATGCGCCCGGTGCGGCTCGGCGACGCGGTGGGCGGCCGTTTCGAGGTTCTCTCCGGGCTCGATAACGGCGACCTGGTCGTGGTACGCGGCAACGAACGCCTGCGGCCCGGACAAAAAATCCGCTTCGGAAGCGATACCTAGGTACCCGAGGTACCAGAGACACCTTGGCATGAACCTGATCCGCCTCGCCATCGAGCGCCCCATCGCCGTCGTCTCGGCGGTGATCATGGTCCTCATGTTCGGCCTGCTCGCCCTGAAGCTCATTCCCATCCAGCTAACCCCCGACATCCGCAAGCCGGTGATCACGATACGTACCACCTGGGTCGGCGCCGCGCCCGCCGAGATCGAGCGCGAGATCGTCAACCGCCAAGAGGAGGAGTTGCGCGGCATCGAGGGCCTCGACGAGATGACGAGTCGCTCCGAGGACGGCCGCGCCACCATCACCCTGGAGTTCGCCATCGACCAGAACATGGACAAGGCGTTGCTTCTCGTCGCCAATCGGCTCGACCGGGTGGGCGGATACCCCGACGAGGCGGACGAGCCCACCCTGGACACGGCGGGCAGCGAAGACCGGTCCATCGCCTGGTTCATCCTCAAGCGCGCGCCAGGCAACGACCGGCCGATGCACACCTACGGCGACTTCGTCGAAGACACCATCAAGGACCGCCTGGAGCGCGTCCCCGGCGTGTCGCGGAGCAACGTCT
The DNA here is from genome assembly GCA_036011345.1 of Rhodospirillales bacterium. GTDB lineage: Bacteria > Pseudomonadota > Alphaproteobacteria > Rhodospirillales > JASLQF01 > JASLQF01. The sequence goes on from DASCNF010000132.1 coordinate 18,447, forward strand.
ACGGGGGCAGCGAGAGCCAGATGGAGGTTGTCGTCGAGCCGGCGCGCATGGCGCGCTACGGGCTGACGGTTCCCCAGGTTGTAAGCGCCTTGCAGGAGGCCAACTCCTCGGTTTCGGCCGGTGACGTAGAAGAAGGAAAGCGCCGCTACGTCGTACGCACCGAGGGCGAGTTTACGAGCATCGACCAGGTGAAAGCGATCCTGCTGCGCACCACCAAATCCCCCGTAACGGGGCGCATCGCCCGGGTCACCGTGGGCGATATCGCCGAAGTCAGGTTCGGGTACAAGGACCCGACGGCAACCATTCGCAACCTCGGCGACGTCTCCATGGCTCTCAACGCGAAGCGGGAAACCGGCGCCAACGTGATCGAGGTCATGAAAGGGCTCAAGGAGGCGGTGGTCGAACTCAACGAGACGGTGCTGCCCCGGGCCCGCCTCACCCTCACCCAGGTCTACGCCGAGACCGTTTACATCAACTCGGCGATCGATCTGGTGAAGCAGAACATTTACGTCGGCGGCACACTTGCCGCGCTCGTCCTGTTGATCTTCCTGCGCTCCGGCGCCGCTACCCTCATCGTGTCGCTGGCCATCCCCGTTTCCGTGGTCGGCTCCTTCGTCGCCATGGCGGCCATGGGGCGTTCGATCAACGTGATCTCGCTGGCCGGCATCGCTTTCGCCGTGGGCATGGTGGTGGACGCCGCCATCGTCGTGCTGGAGAACATCTACCGGCTGCGTCAGGAGGGACACCCGGTGCGCCAAGCGGCGTACGAGGGCGCCCAGCAGGTATGGGGTGCCGTCCTTGTCTCGGCCATGACCACGGTCCTGGTCTTCGCCCCCATCCTGATCATGAAGTTGGAGATCGGACAACTGTTCAGCGACATCGCGGTGGCCATCTCGGTCGCCGTCATGCTGTCGCTGATCGTCGCCATCACCCTGATCCCGGCCCTTTCCAACCGGCTTTTGCGCAAGGCGCCAGCCAAAGCGGCGGCGCGCCGCATTCCCGGGCTCGACACCGTGGCGCGCGGCTTTACCGAAGCCGTCGTCGCCTTTGCCCGCGGCGTGGCCCGCCACAAGGGGCTGGCCGTCGCCGTCGTCACCCTCGTTTGCGGCTTGGCCTCCACCGCCACGTATTTGTTCCTGCCCAAGCTCGAATACCTGCCCGAGGGCAACCGCAACTTGGTCCTCGGCGTGTTGCTGCCGCCGCCGGGCTACAACCTGAAGACGACGACGGACATCGCCGAGAAGGTGGAGAAGGCGGTGCGCCCCTTGTGGGTGTCGAAGAACGGCCCCGACACCGGGAACGGGTCGCCGAAGATCAAGAACTTCTTCTTCGTGGCGCGCCGCGGCACCACCTTCGTCGGCGCCATCGCCGACGATCCGCGGCGCGCCAGCGAGCTAATTCCGTTCATTGCCAAGCCGGCCTTCCACGAACCGGGGACCTTTGGATTCGTCACCCAGCCGTCCCTATTCGGGCGGCACATCGGCGGCGGGCGTTCCGTCGACCTCAATATTTCGGGACCCGACCTGGAGGTCGTGCTCGGCGTGGCGTTGAAGGCCACAGCCATCATCCAGCAGCGTCTACCCTTAAGCCAGGGCCACCAGTTCCGACCCAAGCCGGGATTGGAACTGGGCGCGCCCGAAGTGCGCATATACCCTGATCCCATGCGCCTTGCTGACAACGGCGTGACGGCCCGGGAATTCAGCGATACCGTCGACGCCTTCAACGACGGTATCAGGGTGGCCGAGATCACGGTCCATGGGAAACGCCTCGACCTCATGATCAAGGGACCGCAAAGCGAAATCACGGAAACTCAAGGTATCGATAATCTGCCGGTGGTCACCCGCTCGGGCAACATCCTGCCGGTGAGGTCGCTGGCCAAGGTCATCGTGACCTCGGGACCCACCGAAATCAGGCACCTGGAGCGCGAGCGCACCGTGACCCTCGAGGTGCGTCCGTCGCCCGACCTGCCCCTCCAGGCGGCCATGGAAATCCTGCAAACCGAAGTCATCGACAAACTGTCCGCCAAGGGGCTTCCGACGGGCGTCAAGATGCGACTGGCAGGCACCGCCGACAAGCTCGTCCAAACCTGGGACAGCATGGTGGTAAACCTGCTTCTCGCCGTCGCTATCGTCTATCTGGTGATGGCGGTCCTCTTCGAGAGCTTCGTCTACCCTCTGATCATCATTCTTTCCGTCCCCCTGGCTACGGCCGGCGGCATCGGCGGGTTGGCGCTGGTCAACCTGTACTACCGCCAGCCGCTGGACATGCTGACGCTTCTCGGCTTCGTCATCCTCATCGGCATCGTCGTCAACAACGCCATCCTTTTGGTGCATCAGACCATCTACCTAGCGCGCCGCGAGAACATGAAAGTCGAGGACGCCATCGTCACCGCCACACGCAACCGCATCCGGCCCATCTTCATGTCGACCCTGACCAGTGTCTTCGGCATGCTACCCCTGGTCATGTTTCCCGGCGCCGGCTCCGAACTCTATCGCGGCCTGGGCTCGGTCGTGGTGGGAGGACTTGCCTTGTCGGCGGTCCTCACGCTGTTGATTATCCCGCCGCTGCTCGGCCTGGTGGCGGAAGCCGTGGAGCGCCGCCGCGGCCCGTCGGCGCTTCGCGGTGAGGCCGCCGAATGAACGCGTGGCCCGGCGCGGGTGAGAGCCTTGGTGTTGCATCGCTTCGTGAACAGGGGGCATTATAGGCGCGCCATAGGCCCACCGGACGGCGCGTTTCTGGCCCCCGGCACATAGGCGAGGGATTCTAGCTGGCGATGAACTTCGAGAGAATTCAGGAAAACGCCCTGCGCGCCAGCACCTTGCTCAAGGCCATGAGCAATCAGCACCGGCTGCTGATCCTCTGCCAACTGGTGGTCGGGGAGAAATGCGTTAGAGACCTCGAGAAAATCGTCGGACTCAGCCAGTCGGCCCTGTCCCAGCACCTAGCCCGGCTGCGCCGCGACAATCTGGTGAAGACGCGGCGGGCGGCACAGACAATCTATTATTCCCTGAACGGCGAGGATGCGACCGCCGTTATCGAGACCCTCTACAGCCTCTATTGCGATACCGAAGCGACCCTCACCTACGACGGCGCCGAAGCCGCCGACAAGAAGGCCGTCGTTGTTCTCCCTTAATCGAGGCCGTCCTCCTGTAACACGGACATGATCTTCCGGCAGCTATTCGACGCTACCTCGTCCACTTTCACCTACCTTTTGGGTAACCGCGCCGGCGGCGAGGCCCTGATCATCGATCCGGTATTCGATAACGTCGATCGATACATCCGGCTTCTGGACGAACTGGACCTGCGGCTCGTCAAGGCGCTCGACACCCACGTGCACGCCGACCACGTGACGGGGCTGGGCGCCCTTCGCGACCGCACCCGCTGCGTCACCGTGATGGGGAGGAAGAGCAAGGTGGACGTGGTTTCCATGCGCGTCGAGGACGGAGAGCGAATCGAGGTCGCCGAGCTTCGGCTCACCACCCTGTACACCCCGGGACACACCGACGATTCATACTGCTTCCTCATGGACGACCGGGTATTCACCGGTGATACCCTTTTGATCCGGGGCACGGGGCGCACCGATTTTCAGAACGGTGATCCGCTCGTCGCCTATGACTCGTTGTTCAACAAACTGCTCCGACTGCCCGACGAGACGGTGGTCTATCCCGGCCACGACTACAACGGCAACGCGCTCAGCACCATCGGCGAGGAACGTGCCCGCAATCCCCGCTTGCAGGTGGCCAGCGCCGAGAAATACGCGGCCATCATGAGCGGCCTCGATCTCGACAATCCCAGGCAGATGGACGTCGCGGTGCCGGCCAATCTCTCCATCGCCGTCCCCCAAGGCGGGCCGGACATGGCGCAAGACAGTCTGTCGACCGCCGAGGCCCGGGCCAGGCTCGATACCGACGATGCCGTCTTCGTCGACCTGCGCGAGGAGGGAGAGCGAATACGCGACGGCGTCATCCCCGGCTCCGTGTACGTTCCCTACGTAAATCTCGACCAGTACATCGGAAAGGGCGGGTTGCTCGGTGCCCTGGCTTCGGGCCTAGGCAAGGAACTCATCCTCTACTGTGCGTTCGGCGAACGCTCCGTTCTCGCCCTGCCGGCCATGCGCGAAGCCGGTCTCGAAGGCGCCCGCCATGTGCGGGGCGGGCTCGACGCCTGGATCAAGGCCGGCGGCCCTGTCGACGATGCTTCAGTGGAATCCTGAGGCTGGGTGCTCCTGCTGGAGCAGCCACTTCAGCTCTTCCTTGATTATCTCGATGTGGCGGCCGGACTCGACCTTGATAACTTCGGATACGATTGAAACCCGCACCGGCGCCGGCAGCTTGCCGAAGTTTTCGAGGAGCAAGAACTTAATGCTGGGCCGGGTGTTCTCCGACAACAAAAGGCTGAGGACGAGCTTCTTGCGGATGTCGCTGCGCAGGTTGCCGGCTTCCGCCAACTCGAAAAACTCCTGGACGAATTGGCGCGGCGCGATGGCGCCTTCCAGCAACCCCGACAGATTCTGCCGCAGCGCCGACGTGTACTGGCGACGGCTCTGGATGACGAAATTGGCGGCGCAACGCTGTATCGCCAACAACGCCTTGGGGCTGAAATCGTTCTCGCTGATCAGTTCCACGCACTGGCGCACGGTCGGGTGCTTGCTGGTCTCGCCGACCACCCCGAACACGCCGGCCACCAACTTGGTGCTGGGCGCGAGGGGCACGAGGCGGGTGATCGCAGCGACGGCCATGGGCGATTCGGGATCGCGCGCCGCCACCATGGCCAGGGGTAGGGGTAGGGGTAGGGGTAGGGGATCTTCCAGTTCCTGAAGGTCGAGGCCGCGGTTCAGCAGGTTTTCT
>DASCNF010000133.1:0-4825 GCA_036011345.1 Rhodospirillales bacterium
GGCTCAATCGAGCCGCGTCCCCGGCGCCACGGCGTAGCCGCGCAGGAAGGCTTCGGTCGCGGCCGCGGCGCGTCCCGCCCGTTGCACCGATAGCGGCCGCAAGGCGCCATCGCCGCAGGCCACGCTTAGGCAATCGTCAAGCACGGTGCCGGGTGCCGCCCCGGCGGTGCCCCCGACGACCTCGGCGGTAAGCACCTTGATGCGCTGGCCGTGGTGTTCGAACCAGGCTCCCGGCCACGGATCGAAGGCGCGCACGGCGCGTTCCACCTCGGCGGCCGGGCGCCGCCAGTCGAGGCGTCCCTCGCCGCGCGCCAGCTTGGCCGCGTAGGTGATGCCCTCGGCGGGCTGCGGAATCTCTTGCAGGCGCCCCGCGGCGACGCCCTCTAGGGCGTCAACCATGAGCCGGGCGCCGAGGGCGACGAGCCCGTCGTGGAGGGTCGAGGCGGTAGCGTCGGCCGCGATGGGCAGGCTTTCGGCGAGCATGATAGGCCCGCTGTCCAGGCCTTCGTCCATGCGCATGATAGTGATTCCGGTTTCCGCGTCGCCGGCCAGGATGGCCCTCTGGATGGGCGCCGCGCCGCGCCAGCGGGGCAGCAGCGAGGCGTGGACGTTGAAGCACCCTAGCCGGGTCGCCTTGAGAAACTCCCTGGGCAGGATCAGCCCATAGGCGGCGACGACGGCGGCGTCGCACCGAAAAGCGGCGAAGCGTGCCCCTTCGGCCTCGCCGGTGAGTTTCGTCGGTGAATGCACGGCAAGCCCGGCATCCTTGGCGAAGGCGTGGACCGGGCAGCGTTTCTCACGGTGTCCACGGCCGGCCGGTCGCGGCGGCTGAGTGTAGACGGCGGCCACATGGTGGCCGGTCTCGATAAGGCCAGCGAGCACGGGTACCGCGAAGTCGGGACTGCCCATGAAGACCAGCTTGAGGGGCGTGACCGGGAAAGCGGGTTCTCCTTTCTTGCTGCGGGGCCGCCTAGACCGCGGCCGGTTCCTTTGCCTTCTTCGCCTTGGCCAGCTTGCGCAGAATGATGTTGCGCTTGAGGGCCGACAGGTGGTCGACGAACAGCACGCCGTCCAGGTGATCCATCTCATGCTGGATGCAGGTAGAGAGAATGCCCTTGGCGTCGAGTTTGCGCATCTCGTTGTCGCGGTCGAGGTAGCGCACACTGATCTCGGCGGGCCGCGTCACCTCGGCGTAGTGCTCGGGCAGGGACAGGCAGCCTTCCTCGTTGACCATCATCTCGTCCGAGGCGCGCACGATCTCCGGGTCGGCCATGCCGAGCGGCGTGCTTTCGGTGTCGGAATGGGTGACGTCGACGACGATGACGCGCTTTTGCACGGCCACTTGCGGTGCCGCCAGGCCGATGCCGTGGTCGGCGTACATGCTCTCCATCAAGTCGTCCATGAGGGTTAGCACGTCGGCATCGACCCGCCCGACGGGTTCGCACTTGACCTTCAGGCGCGGGTCGGGCGCGATGATGATGGGCAGGATGGCCATGAGTGGTTCCGGTTTGCTTGGGTTCTTAGGCCGTCCACATATGGCCTTGGGGGGGAGGGGGCGTCAAGGGTGGTCAGGGCGGGGGAGGTGGATTAAGGTCGCTCAGTCTCGGCCCCGTGATGCCCGGTACGGACCCGCCCCATGGATACCACGCTTCTCTTGATCGTTGTCGGCGCCGCCGTTGTGGTTATCCTTATTCTGGGCTTCGCGGCATTGCGTGGCGCCCGCGCCGAAAGTGCCGCCTGGCTCGCCCGGCTGGCCGAGATCACGGAGGGGCTGGCGAAAACTCAGGCCGAGTTCTCGGGCAAGTTCGACGAGGCCCGCAAGACCACCGGCGAGCGCCTGGACGCCCTCTCCAAGCGGCTCGGCGAAGGCCTCACCGAGGGCGCCGAGAAGACCGGCGAATCCCTCAGGGGGCTGCACGAGCGCCTCGCCGTCATCGACGCCGCTCAGAAGAACATCACGGACCTGTCCCAGCAGATGGTGGGATTGCAGGACATTCTCTCCAACAAGCAGGCGCGCGGGGCGTTTGGGGAAATCCAACTGCAGGATCTGGTGACGGCGATCCTGCCGCCCTCGGCCTACGCCATGCAGGCGAAGCTGAGCAATGGCAAGATCGTGGACTGCCTGCTCAACCTGCCCAATCCGCCGGGGTTCATCGCCATCGATGCCAAATTCCCGCTGGAGAGCTACAACGCGCTGCGCCAGGCCGACGGCGATACGGAAAAGGTGCGGGCGGAGCGAGCCTTTTCCGCCGATGTCCGCAAGCACGTCAGGGACATCGAGGAGAAGTACATCGTACCCGGCGAGACCGCCGAATCGGCCCTCATGTTCCTGCCCTCGGAGGCGGTCTATGCCGAACTCCACGCCAATTTCCGCGGCGTCGTCGAGAACTCCTTTCGCCGCCGGGTGTGGATCGTCTCGCCAACCACGCTGATGGCCACCCTGAACACCGTGCGTGCCGTCCTCAAGGACGCCCAGATGAAGGAGCAGGCGGGCCTCATCCAGGCCGAGGTGGAGAAGATGCTCGTTGACGTGCGGCGCCTCGACGAGAGGGTGGACAGCCTGCACAAGCATTTCGATCAGGCCGGCCGCGATGTTGAGCAGATCCGCACATCGTCGAAGAAGGTCACGGGCCGCGGCGAGAAGATCGAGGGAATGCAGCTCGAGGCGCCGTCGCCGGCCGAGGACCCAGCGCCGCCGCAAGACCGCCTGCGCGAAGTCTAGGCGGATCGGGCCGGCGGCCTTACCCCGCCGCTTCGGCGCGCGAGAAGATGCGCATCCGGCCATTGACGATCGCTGCACTCGCCAGGATTGTGGCGAGGCCAGCGAATACCATCCAGTGCAGGCGCTCACCGAGCGCCGCCCAGCCGATGACAACGTCGGCCAGGTCGCCGGTGCGGTGCAACTCGAATCCCTTTTTCAGCTCCTCGTTCGTATTTGTGCCATTGGCGGCATTCATGGACGCATCCCCTAGACCGGTCGGCGCGCTTTCAGCGCGGCGCTCAGCGTTCCCTCGTCCAGGTAGTCAAGCTCGCCGCCCACCGGTACGCCGTGGGCGAGGCCGAAAAGGACGACGCCACAACCGCCCAGCGCGTCGGCGATGTAGTGAGCCGTGGTTTGGCCGTCCACGGTGGCGCTCACGGCGAGAATGATTTCCTCGACATCGGAGGCTTCGGCGCGGGCCATCAGCCGCGGGATGTTGAGGTCGTCCGGCCCCACCCCGTCGAGGGCGGAGAGCGTGCCGCCGAGCACGTGGTAGCGCCCCTTGAAAGCCGCCGTGCGCTCCAGCGCCCACAGGTCGGCCACGTCCTCGACGACGCAGATGACGGAGCGCTCGCGCCGGCCGTCGGAACATATGGCACACGGGTCGTGCACGTCGAGGTTTCCGCATTCCGAGCACGCGCCCACGTTCTCCGCGGTGTCGGCCAGGGCCTTAACGAGGGGTTGCAGGAGGGACTCGCGGCGCTTGACGAGATAGAGCGCGGCGCGGCGCGCTGAGCGTGGCCCCAACCCAGGTAGTTTGGCGAGGAGCTGGATCAGCTTTTCGATGTCGGAGGTGATCATGACTTCCGGCTTCCGGCCATCGGCATGCGGCGTGGCTAGGTGGCGGCCGGACGCCGACCGGCGGCCCTCTTAAAAAGGTGGCATCATTCCCGGCGGCAACTGCAATCCGCCGGTAAGCTCCGACATTCTATCAGCGATTACCGCCTCGACCTTGGCCTTGGCGTCGTTGAAGGCGGCCACGACAAGGTCCTCCAGGACCTCGGCGCCGCTGGGCTCCATGAGCGAAGGGTCGATCTTCACCTCGCGCATTTCGGTCTTTCCGTTGAGCGTCACCCGCACCATGCCGCCGCCGGAGGACCCCGTGACCTCGACGCCGGCAAGCTGCTCCTGAAGCTCCTGCATGCGGGACTGAATTTGCCCGGCCTGCTTCAACATCTCGCCAAGGTTTTTCATGGGTGGCGGACTCCGATTCCTGGCGCCGCGGTGGGAGGACCTCTGCGCACAGTGTATAACAGGCTGGGGGTATGAGTCATGCGGCACCAAAGCCTTTTCGTCTTCGACATCGAGACGGTGCCCGACACCGACGCGGTGCCGGCGCTCACCGGCTTCGAGGACACGGACGTGGCGGCGCGCCGTGCCGAGATCGAGCGCTATCACCTAGACATCACCGACGGCCGCAACGTTTTCCCGCGTCAGCCTTTCCATCGGGTCGTCGCCATCAGCTTCCTGGAGGCCGAGATCGAGCGCGACGGCACCTTTGAGGCCTATCACCTGCGCGAGCTGCGCTCGGGCGGCGAGGCAGGGTTCGACGAAAAGCAACTGTTGCAGGGCTTTTTCGGCTATTTCGAGCGCTTGCGACCGCGTCTCGTCAGCTTCAACGGTCGCGGCTTCGACCTGCCGGTACTCAAGTACCGGGCCATGAAGCACGGGATCGCCGCGGCCCACCTCCACCAAGCCGGGGATAAGTGGAACAGCTACTCGAGCCGTTACGCCGAGGACTGGCACTGCGACCTGCAGGACGTGCTCTCCGACCACGGCGCCTCGGCGCGGGTCAGGCTCGACGAGGTGTGCGCGGTGATGGGGTTCCCCGGCAAGTTCGGCGTCGACGGCGCCCAGGTGGCCGGGCTCTTCGACGAAGGGAGCCTTGGCGATATCCGCGACTACTGTGAAACCGACGTCCTCAACACCTACCTGGTCTATCTGCGCCACATGCTGCATCGGGGGACCATGACTCCGGATGGCCACAACCGCGCCATCGCCGACATTGTCGCCCTGATTGAGGCGAAAAAGGAGAAACGCCCCCATCTCGGCGCCTTCCTCGAG
>DASCNF010000134.1:0-9176 GCA_036011345.1 Rhodospirillales bacterium
GGCAACGCAAAATTAACATCATGAGTGCCGCAAAACCTGCCCCCAGGGCAAGGGCGACGAGGAAGGCAGTTGATGGATTTGTATTAAATTGGTAAGAAAAGCGCGCTAGTGGCACGACGAACGCGAACAAACTGGCGCCAAGCAGGGCGGTCCCCATCCCAAGGGCAAGTCGGCGTGGGGTCTCGGCGGCGGCGCTCCCCGCAATGTCTCGCGGCCCGGCAATCACGGCCCATGCTCTCCGTGCCGGGAAAGGGGGCGCGCCCAGGCGGCCTGCGCCGCCAGCGCTAGGGCGGCTACAACCAGAAGGGTCCCCACGTATTGCGGGGGCAAGAGGCTCTCGCCCAGGAGTTGCGCCGCCGAGGCCATGGTGACGATGGGCTCCAGGTTGAAGTAAAGGGCGGCGCGTACCGGCCTGGCCCAGTGGATGGCGGAGAACACGCACAACACCGCCAACATGTAGCATGCGCTGGCACCGAGGGTTCCCGTCCACCCCACCTGACTCGTCGGCAGGGTGTAGCTGCCGAGGAAGGGCAGGACGGCGGCGGCCAGAAGGACACCGACCAGGTTGGACCAGAATGTCATTGGGATGATGCCGACGAGACGCAGGGCGCGTGTCGAGAACACGAAAAGACTGGTCACGAAAACGGCCGCCTACAGGGACAGCGCGATGCCGCGCCAATCCAGGACCTCGGAGGACGGTGACAGGGCGATGGCCAAGCTGCCGAAGGCGACGGCCAGCGCCACCCGATGCGACGATCCGCGGTCTCGCGCCGCGCGATCATGTGCCGGCCGAGCCGATATCCGAACTCAACATATCATGCTCCACTTGTTTAGCACGGTCCGAAGGGGCATAAACATGTACGCGAAAGCGTCAAAATTTTACATGGATTCACCATCACATGAAGATAGCCGTTCCCAAGGAGCGCCGCCCCGGGGAAGCGCGGGTCGCGGTTTCACCCGAGGTCGCCCGCAAACTGGCCGGTCTGGGTTTCACGGTGGCCGTCGAGAAGGGCGCGGGGGCCGGCGCCTCTTTCCTGAACGAGGCCTACCAAGAGGCTGGCGCCACCATCGCCAAGGACGCGGCGAGCGCCCTCAAGGACGCCGACATTGTCCTCAAGGTGCAGGCGCCAACCATCCAGGGCGGCGAGGGCGAGAACGAGCTCGCCATGATGAAGGAGGGGGCGATCCTCATCTCCGCCCTCTCGGCGCTGACAGCCAAGAAGGAGGTCGCGGCCTACGCCAAGGCCGGGATCACGGCGTTCGCCATGGAGCTCATGCCGCGTATCACCCGTGCCCAGTCCATGGACGTGTTGTCGTCGCAAAGCAACTTGGCCGGCTACAAGTCTGTCCTTGACGCGGCGGCCGAGTTCGGGCGCGCTTTCCCCATGATGATGACGGCGGCGGGCACGGTGGCACCGGCCAAGGTATTCGTCATGGGCGTCGGAGTCGCCGGCCTGCAGGCTATCGCCACCGCCAAGCGCTTGGGCGCCGTGGTCACCGCCACCGACGTGCGCCCGGCCACCAAGGAGCAGGTGGAAAGCCTGGGCGGCAAGTTCCTCGAGATCGACCCGGAGATGGAAAAGGACGCACAGACCGAAGGCGGCTACGCCAAGCAGATGCCGCCCGAATACCTGGAGAAGCAGAAAAAGGTGGTCACCGAGCACGTCAAGTCGCAGGACATCGTGATCACCACGGCGCTCATTCCAGGGCGCCCGGCGCCGGAACTGGTCACCGAGGAAATGGTCAAGTCGATGCACGCCGGCGCAGTGATCGTCGATCTGGCCGTGGAAGCGGGTGGCAACTGCGCGCTGTCGCAGCCTGGAAACGTGGTCGTCGAGCACGGCGTCAGGATCGTCGGCCACCTCAACGTGCCGAGCCGGCTCGCCGAGGTCGCGAGCGCGCTGTACGCCAAGAACCTGCTCAACTTCATCACGCCGCTGGTCGACGTCGAGACCAAGGACCTAGCCATCGACTGGGAGGACGAGATCGTCACCGGCACGCTGGTCGCCCGCGACGGCAAGGTGGTGCATTCGGCACTCGGTCGGAAGGGGGATTGAACATGGATTCAGCAACGCTGATGGAGCAGTCCGCCACCCTCATCAACAAGGCCGCCGAGCTGGCCGAGGAAGCCGCCTCCCTGGCCCAACAGGCGACGCAACTGGCGATGCCGGGGGCCGATACCGGGGGGGGAGATCCGTTTCTCTTCCTGTTCACGGTCTTCGTGCTCGCCGTCTTCATCGGTTTCTACGTGGTGTGGAGCGTCACCCCGGCGCTTCATTCGCCGCTGATGAGCGTCACCAACGCCATCTCGTCGGTGATCATCGTCGGCGGGCTCATCGCCGTCGGCCCGGCCGGCGCCGATTTCTCCAAGACCATGGGCTTCCTGGCCGTGATGCTGGCTTCGGTCAACATCTTCGGGGGCTTCATCGTCACCCAGCGCATGCTGCGCATGTTCAAGAAGAAAGAAAAACGCCAAGAGGCTGCGCCATGAGCGACAACATCACGGGGTTCGCCTACCTCATCGCCGCCGTCTGCTTTATCATGGCGCTGCGTGGGCTGAGCTCGCCGGAGACGGCGCGCCGCGGCAACGTGTTCGGCATCGCCGGCATGGTCGTCGCCATTGTCACCACGTTGATCGACCCCGACGTGGTGAGCTACGGCACCATCCTCTTGGCCATGCTCATCGGCGGAACCATCGGCACCGTGGTGGCCATGAAGATCCAGATGACGGCGCTGCCCCAGTTGGTGGCCGCCTTCCACTCGCTGGTCGGCCTGGCGGCAGTTTTCGTGGCCACCGCCGCCTTCTACAATCCCGAGGCCTACGCCATCGGCACCGCCGGCGACATCGTCGCGGCGAGCCTCGTCGAGATGGCGCTGGGCACGGCCATCGGCGCCATCACCTTCTCGGGCTCGGTGATCGCCTTTGCCAAGCTGCAGGGGATCATGAGCGGCGTCCCCCTGGTCTTCCCCGGCCAGCACAAGTTGAACGCCGCCATCGCCATCGCCATCGTGCTAGTTTCCGTGTGGTTCGTGGCCAGCGATTCACCGACGGCGTTCTGGGCGCTGGTGGTGCTTTCCTTCGTCATCGGTTTTTTGGTCATCGTTCCCATCGGCGGCGCCGACATGCCGGTGGTGGTCTCCATGCTCAACTCGTACTCGGGGTGGGCGGCGGTTGGTATCGGCTTCACGCTTTCGAACGTGGCGCTGATCATAGTCGGCGCCCTGGTCGGATCGTCGGGTGCCATCCTCAGCTACATCATGTGCAAGGGCATGAACCGCTCCATCGTCAACGTGCTGCTCGGCGGCTTCGGCGGCGAGACGGCGGGACCCTCGGCGGCGCTGGGCGACCGCTCGGCGAAGTCGGGCAGCGCCGACGACGCTGCGTTCATCATGCAGAACGCCTCCAAGGTGATCATCGTGCCCGGCTACGGCATGGCGGTGGCCCAGGCCCAGCACGCGCTGCGCGAAATGGCCGACCAGCTCAAGGCGGCCGGCGTCGAGGTGGCCTACGCCATCCATCCGGTGGCGGGGCGCATGCCGGGGCACATGAACGTGCTGCTGGCCGAGGCCAACGTGCCCTATGACGAGGTCTTCGAGCTTGACGAGATCAACCACGAGTTCTCCACCGCCGATGTTGCCTTCGTGATAGGCGCCAACGACGTCACCAACCCGGTCGCCAAGACCGACCCGGAGAGCTCCATCTACGGCATGCCCATCCTCGACGTGGAAAGGGCCAATACGGTGCTGTTCATCAAGCGCTCGCTGGCCTCGGGCTACGCCGGCGTCGATAACGAGCTGTTCTTCCGCGATAACACCATGATGCTGTTCTCCGACGCCAAGAAGATGACCGAGCAAATCGTCCAGGCGCTGGGCTAGGGGAGACACCCGCTTTTTCCATACCGGAAGAGCGGTCCATCAAGTTCGTGTCGAGAAGGGGTGACCGGTGGGGCGGGGAGAACCCGCCCGGGAAAGGACGCTCTAGAAGCCTTCGCGCTCGAGCCTCTTGCGCTCCAGCTTACGGGCGCGGCGGACTGCTTCCGCTTTTTCCCGAGCCCGGCGTTCCGAGGGCTTTTCGTAGGACCGCCTGAGCTTCATCTCGCGGAAGATGCCTTCGCGTTGCATCTTTTTCTTGAGAACCTTGAGGGCCTGATCGACGTTGTTATCGCGTACCACGACTTGCAAGGTAAATCTTAGCTCCTTTATCCTTGGCGATTATGTCGGATCGTCCGTTTCAATCGAGTGGCGGGGCTTCTATCACACCCAGGTGCCCTTGGGAAGGCCCGTGCATCGAGAGGACCGGCCTGTGGCCATCCTGAGGATCGCCAGGATGGGCCATCCGGCGCTCGTCCAGCCGGCGGCACCGGTGGCCGACCCGACGGTGCCCGAGATCCACCGCCTCGTCGCCGACATGTTCGAGACCATGGCCGACGCACCGGGCATCGGTCTGGCGGCGCCGCAGGTGCACGTGCCGCTGAGGATCATCGTCTTCCGCGTGCCCGGAGAACGTGGCGAAGACGCCGACGGCGAGGAGGTGCCCCACACTGTCCTCGTCAACCCCGAGATAGAGCCCCTCGGCGAGGACATGGAAAGCGCCATCGAGGGCTGCCTATCGCTGCCCGGAATGGCCGGCATGGTGCCGCGCTACACGCGCATCCGCTACCGCGCCACGACACCCGAGGGCGCGGCGCCGGAGCGCGTCGCCGAGGGCTACCACGCGCGCGTCGTCCAGCACGAGTGCGATCACCTGGACGGCATCCTCTATCCCATGCGCATGGCCGACCTTTCCACCTTCGGCTACGTTGAGGAAATGCACCGCGGCATGGCCGCCGGTGGTGACGACGAAGTGGGGGAACTGGACGTGGCGGAGGCCTGAGCATGGACCTAGGCGAAACCCGCGACAGAATCATCATGGCGGCGTTGGCGCACGTGCCCTTCGACGGCTGGACCCGGCGCGCCCTGGCGGCCGGCGCCGCCGATGCCGGGCTCGCTCCCGAGTGGACCCGGCGCGCCTTTCCGGGCGGCGTCATCGAGGCGGTGGAGCACTTCACCGAGTACACCGACCGCCGCATGCTGGCAGCCCTCGAGGGCCGCGACCTCGGTGCCCTGCGCGTCGGTGAGCGCATCGCCGTCGCCGTGCGTACCCGGCTTGAGCTCAACGCCCCCCACCGCGAGGCCATCCGCCGCCTGCTTTCCTACCTCGCCATGCCTCACAACGCAGGCGTCGCCATGCGCGGCACTTATCGCACGGTCGACGCCATATGGCGCGCCGCCGGGGATGAGGTCACAGATTTCAACTTCTACACCAAGCGCGGGCTACTGGCGGCGGTCTATGGAACGACGGTGTTGTATTGGCTGGCCGACCGCTCCGAGGGCCAGGCCGACACCTGGGCGTTCCTAGAGCGGCGCCTCGCCGACGTCATGGCGGTGCCGAGGCTGCAAGCGCGCCTGAAAGAGACGTTGGGCTCTCTGCCTTGGCCGTTGGCGTCGCGCCGCCGCCGGGGGAGGGGTGGCCGCCAGGCGCCGTCGGCGCCCCGGCCTATCTAGCCTAGCCTGGACTGGCAGGCACCTGGCCCGCCGTCGCCGACTGCTGGGTGCGGAATTCATCCAACGCGGCGGCGATGGCCTCGTCGAACAGCGCCAGGATGGCGGCCGCTAGGAGCGCCGCGTTCTTGGCGCCGGCGCGGCCCACCGCGAGGGTGCCGACGGGAACGCCGGCTGGCATTTGGACCATGGAAAGAAGGCTGTCGAAGCCGCCGAACGCCTTGCCCTCCATGGGTACGCCAAGCACCGGCAACGGCGTCAGCGCCGCCGCCACGCCGGGCAGCGCCGCGGCCATTCCCGCTCCTGCGATGATCACCTTGAGACCGCGGTCGCGGGCGGTGGTCGCGTATTCGTGCAAGCGGTCCGGCGTGCGGTGCGCGGAAATGATTTCCACCTCGTGAGAAATACCAATAGAATCAAGAGTTTCTGCGGCATTTTGCATGGTTTCCCAGTCGGACTGGCTGCCCATGATGATGCCGACGGCAGGGGGGGGGAGGGTCATGTCGGGGCTCCGTGGCTTTGCCGGGGTCGGCAATTATAGGGGGCGGTGGGGCGGATACAAGCGCCGACGGGGGACCGCCGTGGCCCGCTACGGGCGTCAACAGTCCCTTAACCATATTACCCCTAAGCTTCTACCATGGGAGATCAATGGGCGCCGACGACAGCGAGCCGGCTCGACCTAGCCGGGCTGTTGAAAGGGGCGCGTGGCATGGAAATGGACAAGACTACCGTCGTTCTCCCGGTCGAGGAGGGCCTGGGAAAGGAGCCGATCGCCAAACACCCGTATGGCGGCGCACCGATCGGCTTCGCCAGCAAGCGGTCGCAGCGCCGCAAGCGGGAGGACATCTCCGACGTTGCCTTCATCATGGGCATACCGGAGGGCGAACTGACGCCCAGCGTGCAAGAGGCCCTGACCATCATCATGAAAGACTTTGACCGTCAGCGCGACGAGCTCAAGCACGCGCGCGAATAGCGAATACACCTCGTTCCTCGAGGACGTGGCCGACCGCCACGCCTTCCTTCCGGTGATGAACCGGCGCGCCCTCATGCATGAACTGGCGCTCGTGAGGACCGTTGAAGTGCTGCGCGAGCGGATTCGTGCCAGCGACGCTATCGGCAGCATGGACGGACACGACTTCGGCGTCATCCTAGCGGCCACGGAAAAGGAAGGCGCCCTCGACAAGGGACGCGAGCTGACCGCCGCCCTCGACGGTCAAACGTTCGTGCTGAGAGAAGGGAATTACCGTCTTGACGTGGCCTATGGTTTCCACCTGATCGAAGCGGTGGACACGGTAGACGCGGTTGTCGATGCCGCCGACCGGGACCTGCGCGCCCAAGCGGCGACGGAGCAGCGGGAATTAACGAGGACGAATAACACGGACGGCGGCGGGGCCGCCGGCGCCTAGGCGATGATGTCGGGCAATAGCCCGCTCTCCACCTTGGTGATGCGGTCCTTGAGGGCCAGTTTGCGCTTCTTGAGCCGTTGCAGGTCCAGTTGATCGAAGCTCGGGTTCTCGGTGGCCCTCTCGATCTCCTCATCAAGCTCACGGTGCTCGGCCTTCAGTTCCGCGAGCAAGCGCGCCAGGGCTTCGGTATTTGCCATCGTCGTCCGTCACCGTTCAGAAACACACCATCATAACAAATATTCGTGAAAAGCGGTATTGCCGGCGTAAAATGTCGCGGCGGCGTGCGCCGGTCCATGAAGTTAAGGCCGTCGAGCCAAGTTTTGGCGGCGTGGCCTCTGGATTCCCAGGGTGAGGTCGCGTATTATCGAACCTCTGGCGGACATCTCGTTAGGGAGTATGCTCCATGAGTCTGGACGAGAAGATTGGCTCGTTGAAGGCCAAGCACAAAGCCCTCGAAGAAGCGCTCGAAGATGAAATCAATCGCCCCTACGTCAACGAAATCGAAATCGCCAGCCTCAAGAAGCAAAAACTCCGAATTAAGGACGAACTCGCCACTCTGGACCGTCCGTAAGCGAGTCCGGATTTAGGCGTTTGCGTGGCGGCCGAATCTCCGTCTCGGCGCGCCGGGATAGCGCTACGACCGCCTTGGCGTTGTTCACCGTGATCGGCCATGCCCCGTTTCCTTGGCGCCCATAACCCAAGGCCGCGCCGCGCTGTCAGGCCTTCTTCGCCTGCTGCCGCAGCTTGAATTTTTGGATTTTACCGGTCGATGTCTTGGGCACAGGGCCGAAGACGACGTGGTGCGGGCACTTGTAATGGGCCAAGTTGTCGCGGCAGAACTCGATGATGTCTTCCTCACTGGGCGATTTGGGGACGTCCTTCAACTCAACGAAGGCGCACGGCGTTTCCCCCCATTTTTCGTCCGGCTTGGCCACCACCGCCACGGCCAGAACCGCGGGGTGCTTGTAGATGGCGCTCTCGACCTCGATCGAGGAAATGTTCTCGCCGCCCGAGATGATGATGTCTTTGGAGCGGTCGCGAAGCTCAATGTATCCATCCGGGTGCAAGACGCCAAGATCGCCGGAGTGGAACCAGCCGCCTTCGAAGGCTTCGTCCGTGGCCGAGGGGTTCTTCAAGTAGCCGCGCATGACGATGTTGCCCTGAAACATCACCTCGCCCATGGTTTCGCCGTCCGCCGGCACCGGTGTCATGGTTTTCGGCTCCATCAGGCTAAGGCCCTGTAGCACGTGGTAGCGCACCCCCTGGCGCGCCTTGAGCCGAGCCTGCGTCGCCTCGGGCAAAGCGTTCCATTCGTCGTGCCAGGAACAGACCACCGCCGGTCCGTAGGTCTCCGTCAGCCCGTATACGTGGGTTACCTCGAAGCCCATGCCCTGCATGGTTTCCAGAATGGGTTCGGGGGGCGGGGCGGCGGCGGTCATCACCTGGACCTTGTGCTTGAAATCCCGGCGCTCACCATCTCCGGCGTTGACGGCGAGGCCAAGCACGATGGGAGCGCCACAGAAATGGGTGACTCCATGATCGGCGATGGCATCGTAGATGGCTCCTGCCGTGACCTTGCGCGAGCATACGCTGGCGCCGGCCAAGGCCGCCAGGGTCCACGGGAAGCACCAGCCGTTGCAATGGAACATAGGCAGCGTCCACAGGTAGACGGGATGGTGGCTCATGTTCCAGCTGAGGACATTGCCGAGCGCGTTCAGGTAGGCGCCGCGGTGGTGGTAGACGACGCCCTTTGGGTTTCCCGTCGTGCCCGAGGTGTAGTTGAGCGAGATCGCCTGCCACTCGTCGGCGGGCAGGTCCCACGCGAAGTCCGCCTCGCCTTCTTTCAGGAAACTCTCGTAGTCGGTCTCGCCTAAGCGCTTGCCGCCGCCCTCCACTAAGGGATCGACAATGTCGATGACCAGGATGTCGCGATCGAGTTGGGCGAGAGCGTCTTCGATGACGGCAGAGAACTCCGAATCGGTGAGCAGCGCCTTGGCTCCGCCGTGCTCCAGGCAAAGGGCGATGGTGTCGGCGCCGAGGCGCACGTTGACCGCGTTGAGGACGGCGCCGGCCATGGGAACACCGAAGTGGGCCTCGTACATCTCGGGCGTATTCGGGGCCATGACGGCCACCGTGTCGCCGAGCCCGATGCCGCGCCCGGCGAGGGCTCCGGCGAGACGCCGACAGCGGGCGTAGGTTTCCGCCCAGGTAAAGCGCTTGTCGCCGTGG
>DASCNF010000135.1:0-3772 GCA_036011345.1 Rhodospirillales bacterium
CGCGTGGGGGAATCGGGGCGCGCCAACTCAAGCCAGCCGAAGACGACAATCCACACCACGACAACGCCGAATAACGGCTACTTGATGATGGTAGGGCCGCTTTTCATGGTTGGTCTCCACTAAGCCTTTGTTTCCACTATGCTACCAGCACTCCCGCAAAGGTCAACGCCGAGAAAGGCCGTCTGTATCGCCACGGTTTGTCGATGGACTTTTTCTTTGTGCGAAACCAGTGTACCGTGGAGCGGCGCAGTTGATGTAAAGAGGTTTGGTCATGGCATCAACCTCGGATGGAACGGGTGATGAAAAACGTCGCCACCCGCGCTATTGCGTCCGCAAGGCGGCGCGCACAAAGAGCGTCGATCAAGACCACGATGGCGCGCTCATGGACATCTCGGCCTCCGGCGCCGCCATCGAGCCGCAGACGGATATGGAGAGTGGCACCCCCGTCGAGGTTGATATCGAGAACTTCGGCATCTTCGCTGCACGCGTGTCGCGTATGCCGGAGGACGATCTCTTCGCCGTCGAGTTCGACATGGACGAGGAAGATGAAGAGCGGTTGATCTCCGAATTAACGCAAATTCACGACGAAACCAGGCTGGAAGATTTATAGACCCGCATGGACCCGCGGCGCGGCCGTGGCCTTCATGTGGCTCGCCGTCGGGGTGGCATGCCCCGCCCTCGCCGCGGGTGGCTAACAGGCGTTTGTCGATATACACGGCGGCAACTTCGTCATCGGCGACGCCACCGGGGAACTCGATGAAGCGCCGCGCATGGTCTTCGGGAAGGCCTTCCGGCTCATGCGGCTCGAGGCCACCAATCGGCAATTCGCAGCCTTCGTTGCCGCCACCGGCCACGTCAACGACGCCGAGAGCACGGCCGGGGCTACGTCTGGACAGCCCGCTGGCAGCGCGTACCGGGAGCCGATTGGCGTCACCCCTATGGTTCCGGAGACGCCTACGCCGGAAACCCCGATCATCCTGTCGTGCAGGTCTCGGCCAGCGGCGCAGCGGCGTTTTACGACTGGTTCGGAGGCGGCTGTCGAGCGGCGCGGAGTGGGAGTTCGGAGCCCGTGGCACCGATGGCCGCCGCTATCCCTGGGGCGACTAGCCGCCGCGGGACGACGGCCGCCACCGCGCCAATTTCGGGACCGTGCGCTTCTGCGTCGCCGACGACGCGGACGGCTATGAACGGACGGTCCCGGTTGGAAGTTTCCCCTTGGGCGTCTCGCCGTTCGGGCTTTCCGATATGGCCGGAAACGTGTGGGAGCGGACGGCGAGCCCCTATCCGGGGCGCCGCTATTGGGTGGCCCTGCGCGGCGGCGGGTGGGGAAACGACCCCTATTGCCTGCGCGTCTCCTATCGTCACGGCAATCCGCCCGACATCGACCTCGACATGGTCGGCTTCCGCTGCGCCGACGACGCCGAGTAAGGGGGAGAGTCGCGGCTGCCTTAGACGACGGTGCGGTAGCGTTCGATGCAGGTGGCGAGAACCTCGTCGGCGTTGCGCTTCCACCAGTCGAGAGCGGAGAAAATTTCAACCTCGTAGCACCCCGAATAGCCGGTCGCCTCGACCCAACCACGGATGCGCCGGATATCGATGACGCCGTCGCCCATCATGCCGCGGTCGGTGACCAGATCGCGGGTCGGCACCAGCCAGTCAGAGACGTGGAAGGCGAGGATGCGCCCGGCGGCGCGGTCGATCTGGCGTCGCAGGTCTGGGTCCCACCACACGTGGTAGACGTCGACGGCGATGCCCAGGCCCGGGCCCAACTCGTCGCACAGGTCGTTGGCCTGGGCCATGGTGTTCACGCAAGCGCGGTCGGCGGCGTACATGGGGTGCAGGGGCTCGAGGGCGAGCGGCATGGCGGCAGTACGTGCGTGCTCCAACAGCGCCCCGATGCCGTCGCGCACCTGGGCGCGAGCGTCGCCCAGGTCCTTGGAGCCCGGGGCCAGCCCGCCGACCACCAGCACCAGGCACTCGGCGCCGATGGCCAGGGCCTCGTCGACGGCGCGCCGGTTGTCGTCGAGCGCTGCCTGGCGGCCCGCCTCGTCGGCGGCCGGGAACGTGCCGCCCCGGCACAGGCCGGTGACGCGCAGGCCGTGGCCGGCGATGAGTTGCGCCCCCTCGCCGATGCCGCATTCGGCCAGTTTGTCCCGCCACGGCCCGATGGCGCCGATACCGTGACGCGCGCAGCCCTCGATGGCTTGACGTAGGGAGCACTGGGCGCGCACCGTCGCCGTGTTGAGGGACAACAGGGCGCTGTCGGTGGAGAGGTCGCGCAACCCTCCCGCCATCAAGGTAGCAGGGGCTCGACATCGACCCAGCGCCGCTCGGCCCAGCTCTTGAGGCCGGCTTCGGCGAGTTGGACGCCTTTGGCGCCCTCCAACAGGGTCCACGGGAACGGGGCGTCCTCGAAGAGGTGCCGGATGAAGGCCTCCCACTGCGCCTTGAAGCCGTTGTCGTAGGGCACCTCGGGGTCTGGCACCTCCCGCCAGTCGTCGCGGAAGTCGATGGGCTGTTCGACGTCCGGATTCCACACCGGCAATGGCGTATCGGCGAGGGATTGGATGAAGCAGCGGCGCAAACCGACCATCGCCGAGCCCCGCGTGCCGTCCACCTGAAAGGTCAGCAGGTCGTCGCGGCGCACCCGCACGCACCACGAGCTGTTGATGTGGACGATGGTGCCGCCCTTGAGCCGGAAGGTGGCGTAGGCGGCGTCGTCGGCGTCGGCGTCGTAGGGCTGGCCCGCCTCGTCCCAGCGTTTTGGCAGGTGGTTGGCGCCTAGGCAACTGACGCTTTCGACCTCGCCGAACAGGTTGTCGAGCACGTAGCGCCAGTGGGCCAACATGTCGAGGATGATGCCGCCGCCGTCCGCCGCCCGGTAGTTCCAGCTCGGCCGCTGGGCGGGCTCTTCGTCGCCCTCGAACACCCAGTAGCCGAACTCGCCACGTACCGAGAGGATGCGCCCGAAGAAGCCCCCGTCGATTAGCGTTTTGAGCTTTCGCAGGCCGGGCAGGAAGAGCTTGTCCTGCACCACCCCGTTCTTGATCCCGGCGCGGGCGGCCAAGCCGGCGACGTCGAGGGCGTCGGCTAGGTTGGCCGCCACCGGTTTCTCGCAATAAATATGCTTGCCGGCGGCAATGGCCTTGCGCAGCAGTTCGGCCCGCCCGCCCGTGGTTGCCGTGTCGAAAAAGAGGGTGTCGCCGGAATAGGCCAGGGCGCCGTCGAGATCGGTTGTCCAGCGTTCGATGTCGTGGGAATCGGCGAGACCGCGCAGCTTGTCCTCGTTGCGGCCGACCAGGATGGGATCGGGCATGACGCGATCGCCACCGGCCAGGGCAAGGCCGCCGGCGTCACGGATGGCGATGATGGATCGGGCCAGGTGCTGGTTGGCCCCCATGCGTCCGGTGATGCCGTTCATGATGATGCCGAGGCGGTGTTCCGTCATGGGGAACTCCTGATCCGTCGTGTGAAAGCGGTTCCCATGTTAGCCCAAACAGCGGTCGGGGGAAGGCCCGATGCGGCCTTACCCCGGGCGGGGTTGGATTTCAGGTCTCACCCGAAAGTCCAAGGGGCCGGCCGTTTCCGGCCAACCACTTGTATTTATTGGTCAGAGCGACTGGATTTAAACCAGAGCTATAACCGAATCTTGTGTACGGCGTTGAATTGAAGGCGGCGTATCCTGGTGATTGTTGATGTCACCACTTGACCTAAGCCAAGGAAGGATACGCCATGAAAGAGAATACCGTTGTTGCCTTTCGGAACCCATCTG
>DASCNF010000136.1:0-6642 GCA_036011345.1 Rhodospirillales bacterium
GGCGCGGCGCGGTGGGGAACTTGCGGGTCTCCCAGCGCGGCGCGTGACCGGGCGCGTCGGTCATGATCTAGATCTGGAAGAGGATGGTATCCTCATCCTCCAGGTTCATCTCGGCGTGCACGATGCCGGTGCCCGCCGACATCACCTGTACGTCTCCGGCCTCGGTGCGCCCGCGGTTGCCGAGGTTGTCTTCGTGGGTGATGGCGCCGCTCAGCACGTAGGTGATGATCTCCGCGGGTGCATGGGGAAGCCGGTTCGCGGGCGGATGCGTATCGTCGTTCCACACGCGCAGTAGCCCGAAGCCCATGCGCGCCGGGTCGTGGTAGTCGGCGAAGCTGAAGTGGTGGTGGGTATCCAGCCAGTCGTTGGTAAAGGCGCCAAGCGCGTCGAGGGGTGTCACGTCGATCATCTCGGTCCTCCGGGGGCCTGGCCCGCCGCCGCCGGGCCGGACCTAGAACTCGCGGCCGATCCTGGTGTCCACCGAAAGCGCGCCGCCGCCCCGGAACACGATGGCCAGCATCAGGAAACCCCACAGCATGGCGTATTCGTAGCCGCCGCTGGTGATGAAAAAGCCGTTCGGCATGTGGATTCGGAGGGTGGCCACCGCCAGTAGGATGAAGGCCGCCGCCGCCGAAGAACTCGGTGGCGCCGACCAGCGTGGCCAGCGGCATGGCCGGCTCGAGCCCGACCTTGGCGAAGAAACCGGCCGTGCCGTCCAGCCCGCCGCCGCCGAACCAGCCGAACAGCTTCCGCGCCCCGTGGGGCGTGAGGAAAAGCCCGGCTATGAGGCGCACAGCGGCCAGGCGAGCGGCGTCAGCGCGTCGTAAAGACCGCCCAGCGCGGGCACGACGAGGCGCGGCGGGGATTGTTCGCTGTTCACGGTCTGCCTCCTTTAAATACCGTCCCGTCCGTGGGGTTCGGTGAAGTCGGTGTCGGGGCCCTTGGGCACAACCTGGGTGGGGTTCACCGAGGTATGGCTCATGTAGTAGTGGCCCTTAATGTGCTCCATGTTGACGGTCTCGGCGACGCCCGGCACCTGATAGAGTTCGCGGGTGTAGCCCCACAGATTGGGATAGTCGGCGAGGCGCCGCCGGTTGCACTTGAAGTGGTAGTGGTAGACCGCGTCGAAGCGCACCAGGGTGGTGAAGGCCCGCCAGTCGGCCTCGGTGATGCTCGGGCCCACTAGGTAGCGTTGCCGGCCGAGACTCGTCTCGAGCTCGTCGAAGGTGGTGAACAGCGCGTCGTAGGCCGCTTCGTAGGCCTCCTGGCCGGTGGCGAAGCCGGCCTTGTAGACGCCGTTGTTGACGGTGTCGTAGACGGTCTCGTTGATGGCGTCGATGTCGGCGCGAAGTTCGACGGGATAGTAGTCCTCGCCGCCGGCAGCGCCAGCACCTGTGCCGGCGAACGCACTGTTGAACATGCGGATGATCTCGGAGGATTCGTTGTTGACGATGGTCTGGCGCTCCTTGTCCCACAGCACCGGCACCGTCACCCTTCCCGTGTAGCCTGGATCGGCCTTGGTGTAGACCTCATGGAGGCGGGAGAACCCGTTGACGGTGTCGGGGATGCACCCGGGCGCCTCGGAGAACACCCAGCCCTCCTCCAACATCAGGATATCGACCACCGAAAGACCGACCGCGTCCTCGAGCCCCTTCAGGGCGCGCATGATCACCGTGCGGTGGGCCCACGGGCACGACAACGCCACGTAGAGGTGGTAGCGCCCGACCTCGGCCCTGAACCCAGACGAGCCGTCGGCGCTGATCCAGTCGCGGAACTGGCTCTCCGAGCGCACGAAGCGCCCACCCGTCTTCTTGGTGTCGTACCGCTGGTCGTGCCAGACACCGTCGATCAAACGTCCCATGATCGGCTCCCGTTCTCCGTCTTCACGGCCAACGGTGCCACACCGGCAGCGGAGACCGTTACAGGGTCTTGTGGCTGCCGTCGCAGAAAGGTTGGCCGTCGTTTTGCTTGCAGCCGCAAAGGTAGTAGGTCTTGGTCTCCTCCGCCAAGAACTCGACGGGGGCGAATTCGCCCTTCTCCTTGTGGCCACCGTTGCAGAACGGCTGCTTGTCGCTCAGCCCGCAGGTGCACCAGTAGTAGCTCTCGCCGGCGAGAAGCGTGATCAGGGTCTCGTCGATGACCTGGTGCTGGCCGAATATGACCTTGCCGATCCCGGCGCGGGCATCAGCGAGGCGCCGCCCCAAATCCTCGATGGCGTCGATTAGTTGCGCCGAATCGCGTACCTTGGCCTTATCTTGGGCCTTGTCTGGGGCGACGGTCGTCACGTCGGCATCTCCAGGCCTTGGCAATTGTCAGGATGAATTCGCATGAACAAGGACAGCGTGGACCCTCGCCTCCTCAAGCTTCCTTCCGGCCCTGTCGGCGGCGGCGCCGAGCCGGGCCCCGGGGGCCGTGAGCTATGCGGCGACCTCGACATGTGCATCGGCCGCGACGGCACTTGGTATTACCACGGCTCGCCCATCGGCCGCAAAGAGCTCGTCCACCTATTCGCCTCGGTGCTCACCCGCGACGAGGCCGGCGACTACTGGCTGGTCACGCCGGCCGAGATGGGCCGCATCGCCGTCGAAGACGTGCCCTTCGTCGCCGTCGAACTGATGGCCGAAGGCCACGGCAGGGAACAAATCCTGCGCTTCCGAACGAACATCGACGAAATCGCCACCCTCGATCACGAACATCCCCTTACCATCGTTACCGATCCCATCTCAGGCGGCCCCACCCCCTACATCATGGTCGAAAAGGGCCTCGAGGCGCGCATCGCGCGTGCAGTCTACTACGAGCTGGTCGACCTGGGGTTGGAAGAAACGGTCGATCACGAATATATGTACGGCGTATGGAGCAGCGGATTTTTTTTCTCCCTGGGCAAGCTGGAAGGCGAACAATGACCCGCGAATGGCTGGTCGAACGGTTCGGCGACCCACGCCAGCGGCGCGCCGCCACCGGTTCGCGGGGCATGGCGCGCCTCGATCGCGGCGATCACGACCTCAACCCCGGGACCGGCCCGGCCAGCCACCTGACGCCGGCGGCGGTGCTGATTCCCATCGTCGACCGCGCCCAAGGGATGACCGTGCTGATGACGCGGCGCACCGACCATCTGGCCAGCCACGCCGGCCAGATTAGCTTTCCCGGCGGCCATGTGGAGCCCGGCGACGGTTCGCCGGAAGAGGCGGCACTGCGCGAAACCGAGGAGGAGATCGGCCTGACCCGCGGCCTCGTACACATCCTCGGGCGGCTCGATGCCTACGTCACGGGCACGGGATTCGACATCACCCCCGTGGTCGGCGTCGTGAAGACGCCGTTCGAACTCGACCCCGACCCCCATGAGGTGGCCGAGGTGTTCGAGGTGCCGCTCGATTTCCTGCTCGACCCCGCCAATCACCAGCGCACCAGCCGGCGTTTCGGCGGCGAGCACCATTTCTTCTACGCCATGCCCTACGACGATTACTATATTTGGGGCGCCACCGCCGGGATGGTGGTGAACCTTTACGAACTGCTCATGCGGCCATGACGCGTATCTTGTTGCAATATGTCCTGCCCCTGCTTTTGCCGGCCGCTGTTTTCCTGGTCTGGGTGATGCTGACCCGCAAGCGCGCCGGCAGCCAGGAGACGGCCATGCAGCGCCTGCAGCACGGCCCGTGGTTCTGGCTCGTCGTCGGCGGCTTCGCGCTGATGACGGCGGGTCTGGCATACGTGGGCCTGAGCCAGGGAACGAAGCCCGGAGGCACCTATAAGGCGCCGCACTACGAAGGGGGGCGCGTCATCCCCGGCGAGGTCGTGAAGCCCGGCAACGAGTAGAAGCCAGCACGGACAACCACCGTGGAACCCACCTTCGATCCCGCCCTCGAGCCGACCGGCAAGATCCCCCTGTTGCCGTGGATGACGGCGGCCGAAACCCGCGCCGTGATCGCGGCGCTGACCGCCGAGGGCGCCGAGGTCAGGTTTGTCGGCGGATGCGTCCGCGATTCGGTGCTCAAACGCCCGATCAGGGACGTCGACATGGCGACGCCCGACCCCCCGCTGAAAGTCATCGAACTTCTGGAGAGGGCGGGCATCCGCGCCGTGCCCACCGGCATCGATCACGGTACTGTCACCGCGGTCGTCGGAGACGCCCGCTTCGAAGTGACGACGCTCCGCGTCGACGTGGAAACTTACGGCCGGCGCGCCAAGGTGTCGTTCACCGACGACTGGATGGCGGACGCGGCGCGCCGCGACTTCACCATCAACACCCTGTCGTGCACGCCCGAGGGCGATATCTTCGACCCCTTCGGAAAGGGTCTCGGCGACCTCAGCAATGAACGGGTAC
This sequence comes from Rhodospirillales bacterium, assembly GCA_036011345.1. GTDB lineage: Bacteria > Pseudomonadota > Alphaproteobacteria > Rhodospirillales > JASLQF01 > JASLQF01. The sequence continues at coordinate 4,322 of DASCNF010000136.1, forward strand.
GCTTCGTCGGCAACGCCCGTGACCGCGTCGAGGAGGACCTCCTGCGGCTTCTCAGGTACTTCTGGTTCCATGCCACCTATGGACGCCCGCCCCCCGACGCCGACGCCCTCGCCGCCTGCCGGGCCCTGGCACACCGCCTACCGGAACTGTCCGGAGAGCGCGTGCGGGACGAGTTGTTCCGCATCCTGCTGGCCCCCGCTCCCGCCGACATCGCCTTGTTGATGCGCGGCGAGCGAGTCCTCGACCATGTCCTTCCCGAGGCCGGCGACGTGGGACGGCTGCGCGCCATGGCGTGGCTCGATAGCCGGGCCATCAAGATGGAGACGGTCTTGCCCGATGCGCTGCGGCGCCTAGGCTCCCTGCTCGACACGGACGCCGCCGGCGCCGAGGCGGTAGCCGAGCGCCTGCGCCTTTCCAAAGCGCAAAAGGAAAGGCTGACGACCCTGGCCGTTACCCCCCTCGATGTCACCATCGGCATGAGCGACTACCAGTTGCGCCGGGCCCTCCACCGGCTGGGCTCCGATACAGTTAGCGACCTAGCGCTGCTGTCCTGGGCACAAAGCCTGGCGGTGGCGCTGCGCCAACCGCGGCGCAAGAACGAGGCCTGGCAAGGCATCCTCGAGACCGCCGCCGCGTGGACGCCTCTCCGGTTCCCCCTCAAGGGCCAAGATGCCCTGGACCTCGGCGTCGCCGCCGGGCCCCGGGTGGGCGCCCTCCTGGAGGCGGTGGAGGAGTGGTGGGAGGAAGGCGACTACCGCGCCGACCACGCGGCGTGCCTGGAGAAGCTCGGCGCGCTGATCGACGGCGGTGGGTGATTGACTGAGGTCAATGACGAGCGCCGCCTGAACTGCCATACTTGAACCGACCCTGGGACAAAAGGATAGCCATGGCAATCGCCAAAAGGCTGCGCAAACACCTGGAAAGGGCGGGCGTTCCCTAGGACGTGATAAAACACCGACCGACCGTATCGGCCAGCAAAACGGCGCAGGTGGCACACATCAGCGGCGAATTGGTAGCCAAGGGGGTGGTTTTGCAGGACGAGGACGGCTATATGCTGGTCGCCGTGCCCAGCACCCACCGCGTCGAACTGGATGCCCTCGGCCGGGCGTTCGACCGATCCGTGAACTTGGCAACGGAAAGCGGAATCTCCGAGCTCTTCGACGACTGCGCGGTAGGCGCCGTGCCACCCATCGGCAACGCCTACGGGCTCGAGATTCTCTTGGACGAGAGCCTGACCGCGTTGTCGGATATCTATTTCGAGGCTGGCGACCACCGCAGCCTGGTCCACATGAGCGGCACCGATTTCGCATTTCTGATGATCGACGCCCAGCGCGGGACCTTCAGCCACCACGTCTGAGGGCGCCGCCGCTTAGGGCCACACGGTCATCGGCGGCAAAGACATGAGGATGGCCTCGGTGTTGCTGCCGGTCTTGAGGCCGAACACCGTGCCCCGGTCGTAGAGCAGGTTGAACTCGACGTAACGGCCGCGCTTGACGAGTTGCGCCCGCCGCTGATCCTCAGTCCACGCCTCGTCCATGTGGCGACGCACCAGCCAAGGGTAGACTTCAAGGAGGGCGCGGCCGACGTCCTGGACGAAGGCAAAGTCGCGCTCCCAGGCACCGCTGGCCAGATCGTCGAAGAATATTCCCCCTATCCCGCGCGGCTCGCCGCGGTGGGGCAGGAAGAAGTATTCGTCGCACCATTTCTTGAAACGCGGATAGTAGGCCGCGTCATGGGCGTCGCAGGCGCCTTTCAGCGCTTCGTGGAACGCCCCGGTGTCAAGGGCGTCGGGGAATACCGGCGTCAGATCGGCGCCGCCGCCAAACCACTCCCTGGTGGTGGCGATCATGCGGGTGTTCATGTGAACTGCCGGCACCAACGGCGAGCACGGATGAATGACCACCGAAATGCCCGAGGCCCAGAAGCGCGGATCCTCGGCGGCGCCAGGGACGCGGTGGCGAAACTCCTCGGGAAATTCGCCAGAGACGGTGGAAACGTTGACACCCCCCTTCTCGAAGACGCGGCCGCGAATGACCGACATGACGCCGCCGCCACCGGCATCAGCACCGGCATCGCCGCGCCGCCATGCCGTGCGCTCGAAGCAGCCGGGTGGGTGGTCGCTTGTCGTGTTGGGGCCGATGAGGGCATCCTCAAGCTCCTCGAGCGCCGCGCACAGGTCATCGCGCAACTCCTGGAACCACGCACTGGCGCGTTTTCTGCGGTCTTCTTCAGGCGGCGCCGTCATCCGTTCCCCGCAAAGCCACCGGTCTGGCGCAGGGCCTCGCCTAGTACAATGGCGGCAGCGGCGGCGACGTTCAGGG
>DASCNF010000137.1:0-6013 GCA_036011345.1 Rhodospirillales bacterium
GTTGGACTTGGTCACCATCAGGATGTCGGGTTGACGTATAAAGGCGGCGACGTGGGGCGGAATGGTTTCATCGGCACCGTAGTGCTCGAAAATCCTCGCCTTGGAATCGCGCAGGATGCCGAGCGCCATTTTGGTGTTGGGCTCGACCCATGAGCGACCGCCTTTGGTCTTGAAATCGTAATCGCGGAACCCGATGAACGTGAAGTGATCGTCATGGGCCCAGCGCAGGAAGTCCTGGACTTCGTCCACCTCATCGACGGAAAGGTTAGGTGGCGGCGAGTTAAGTTCGTCGATGATGCCGCTCATGCGCCCACGTATGGCTTGCCAATCCTTGACCGCGGCACGCACGTCATCAAGGACGGCTTCAACGGCGCCGCGGATTCCGTCCCAACGGTCATCCGATTGCTCGGTGACCTCGATGAGCATGAACGACTCGCTTATCGAATCGTCGACTTCGTTGTCGACGATCTCGATCAGCCGTCCACGCTTGTCCCGGTGAACCCTGAATATGGGATGGATGACCAAGTGGACGATTAGCTCCAACTTGTTCAGGGCGGCGGTCACCGAATCGACCAGAAACGGCATGTCGTCGGTGACGATCTCGACGACGGTATGCGTTGAATTCCAACCGTGTTTCTCGGCCCGCGGGGTATAGACGCGAACCTTTGCCTGGCGGCACGCCCGGCTCGATGCCAGCTTCCAGTGGCTCGAGGCGGCGCCCCATAGATCGGCGGGCTTGCGCTGCAGAAGGTCCTGTGGCGGAACGTTCGAATAGTAAGTGTGCACGAAACCGGCGGCCGCCAACGCCTTGCGACCCTTGAGAGACTTGCGTGCGTGACGAACAATCTTGTCGATGAGCCCGGCTCGTTGTCGTTCGCCCTTCGCTGGCATGGACGCGCTCCTTCTCACAACGTTTTCGGTCGACGCCACGGTTCGTGAGGCTAGTGGGTAGAACTTAACGAATGGGTACCATATGTTGGATTCTATCTACTAGATTATTTCCGCGCCATAACAAAGCGCTAGCAACAGCGATCACGAAATTGGCCCGGCAAACGGTTCCGCGCGATGAAGGGTGCGGAAACGAGGTTTGCCAAATCGTGTTCCGGAGAGTTTGACGGTGCCCATTCGCAATTCCCCCCGCGAGGAACCCACCTCCTCGACCATTAAGTCTGGATGGCTGTTCACGCGGCTGCCCGAGTGGGTCGTCGATTCCTTAACCTCGCGGCAGAAGATAGCCATAGATAGCGCCGTCGGTACTCGGTCGTGGAGCCGGCCGCCCATCAATATACGGTTCAGCGTGCCGTTCCTGACACGCCGCTACTACATTGCCGTCGTTAGCGGCGAGGAAAAGCGCACGCCGAAGCGCTTGGCCGAGGAGCGCGACGAATATCCCCTGCGAACCCTGGCCAACGTGTTTTTTCGTGGGCGTTTTGACAGCCGCTTATGTGGTGGCGCTGATCGGGCTTGGCGTCTATAACTTTTTATTCTAATTTTAAACCATTCGGATGGTTCGGTTTTTTCTTGGCCGAACAACGCGCTCTTGTTATTTTTCCTTCACTTGTTTCCTCCATCGTCGACGTCTTCGGTAGGGTGGTCGAGGAGATCCGAAGCCCCCGTGCCGGACCCGTGGTGCGCATCGCCACCTTTCCCATCGTCGGCGAAGGGGAGCGCGTGGTGCAACTCGGCGCAGAACGGTAAATCAGGAAGAAAAGATAGCCGGTACGCCCTGCGCCGCATTGGAGGAGTGCCATGGCTGTAGCGTCTGCGCGCCAGGCTTTCCTGGCACGGGTCAAGGATAACCGCCAGCGCAATATCGATCTGTGCCGCGAGCTGGTCGCCATCGGCAGCGAGAACCCGCCCGGCGACACCGGCCCCCTGGCCGACGCCGTGGCCGCCATGCTCGCCGAGGTGCCCGGCGTCACCGTCGAGCGCATCGTCGCCAAGGAGCCGGCGGTGAACCTGGTGGCGCGCCTGGCCGGCGGGCAGCCAGGGCGCCGCCTCGTCTTCAACGGCCACCTCGACACCTTTCCCGTGGGCGACGCTGGACTGTGGACCATGCCGCCGCTGGGCGGCGAGGTTCGCGACGGACGCATGTATGGCCGCGGCGTCTCGGACATGAAGGCTGGCGTCGCCGCGGCGCTTCTCACCGTCATCCTGCTCGCCGACTTCCGCGAGCACCTCTGCGGCGAGGCCGTCCTTACCTTCGTCGGCGATGAGGAGACGGGCGGCAAGTGGGGAACCCAATACCTGCTCGACAACGTGCCTGCGGCCTCGGGCGACGCCATGATCAACGGCGACGCCGGTTCGCCCTCGGTCATGCGCTTCGGCGAGAAGGGGCAGATGTGGATCGAGGTGACGGCGACCGGCTTTTCCAACCACGCGGCGCACGTGCACCTCGGCATCAACGCCATCGAGCGCCTGACGGCGGCCTTGGGCGGGCTCGCCGCCCTGCGCAACATGGACTGCCCGATCCCCGAAGACATCCGCGCCGCCATCGTCGCCGCTAAGCCCGTTTCCGAGGAAATTTCCGGCGCCGGCGAGGCCGAAACCTTGCAGGGGGTGACGCTCAGCCTCGGCGTCATCGAGGGCGGCTCGTCGGTCAACATCATCCCAGATCATGCCCGCGCCCTTTGCGACATCCGTTTCCCGCCGGGCCTGACGGTGGAGGGCATGACCAAGGCGGTGGCCGACATCCTGGCCGCGCACAAGGGCGTCGGTTTCGAAGTTCTAGCGTCCATCGATTCCTACTGGAGCGACCCGGCCGACGAGATTTTCCACCTAGCGGCCGCCAACAGCAAGGATGTGCTGGGACACAAAGCCGCGTCCAACATGCGCGTCGGCATGTCGGACGCGAGGTTCTACCGTCAGCGCGGCATCCCGACGCTGGGCTACGGCGCCGCTCCCCACAACATGGGCGGACCTGACGAGTACGTTACCCTCGACGACCTTCACGCCGTCTTCTACGTGCACGCCATGACGGCGTTCGATTACCTAGCCAAGGCCGGGGATTGAGAACAAGAACCTAGCCTCCGCCCTCCCTCTGGTGGACGATCCTGCCGCCGACCATGGTGAGCTCGGCGGTGATATCCTTCAGCGCCTCCTCGGCGCAGGTCAGCGGATCGTCCGACAACACGGCAAGATCAGCGAGCTTGCCGGGCTCCAGCGATCCCTTCTCGTTTTCCTCGGAGGTCAGAGCGGCGCCGCCCATGGTGGCGGCGCGCAAGGCCTCGGCGCGGGTGATCGCCTGGGCGGGCGCGATGGCGCCGTCGGTTCGCTTGTTGTAGCGCGACACGCAATGCCAGATGGGATGGAACATGGAGACCGGCACGTTGTCGGTGGCCAGCCCGAAGGGTACGCCGGCGTCGATGAGGGAGCGTAGCGGCACCACGTCGTTCTCGGCGCCCTCTCCGGCCTCGTCGCGGCGCAGGTGGCCCTCCTTGAAAATATGGCGGTTGGTATGGGTGGTGAGCACTAGCCCCATCTCCTTGATGGCCTCGATGTCGGCGGGGCGGAGCACCGCGATGTGGCCGAAGACCCAGCCCCGGCCGGCCAGTGGGATCTCAGCGTTCACTTCCTTGTAGAGCTCCAGCACGTCGGGCCAGATGGCGTTGACGCGGATGTCGTTCCTCGCCGCCTCGATAAGCAGTTCCTTGACCTGCTGGCGCCCGAGGCTCGAGTCGTAGTTGAACCCCCCCCACCCGGTATAGGGACTGGCCTGGGCGCGCAGTGCGTTGTCGATGTTGGTGCTGATCTCGGTATAGATTCCGCCTATGCGAAGATGGTCGTCGCCGAGTCCGCGCCCGGCTAGCCACGCCGCCCACTTCGGTATCAGGGTGGCGAAGGGGACGCCGTCGACAGCGTCCCACGCCGGGCTGAACACTAGGTTGCAGCGCATGCTCAGCTCGCCCTGCTCCCACAGGGTCTTGTAGGCCGCCAAAACCTCGGCGGCGATGCCGTGCTCCTCGTAAATGCTGGTGGTGCCGGCGGCGTGGTAGGCGCGCATGGAGGCCTTCAGCCCGCGGACCCGGTCTTCGTGAACGAAACCGCCGCTGGCGCGCATGAGGGTGAGCTCGACGATGGGGATATAGGTGTTCTCAACGAAGATGCCGGTGGGCTCGCCAGCTTCGTCCCTTTCGATCTTTACCGTCGGGCTGGGATTGGACGTGGCGCGCGTGATACCGGCGACGTCGAGCGCCCGCGAGTTGGCGATCGACACCAGGGGCAAGGTGTGGCGCCAAAAGCCCCAGATGGGGCGAATGTAGACCGGGTTGTCGGGGGCCACGCTGTCCAGGTCCCAACGGTTGGGGAAGCGCTTCTCGGCGAGGATGTCGGGAACGTCCCAGTAATAGGGCGGGTCGCCCACCGGCATGGTGACGATCCATTCTCCGGGCGCCGCACGGGCGACCAGGGTCTCGATGCGCGCCAGCACGTCGTCGATGGAGCGCGCGCCCTCGAGCGAGGGGTAGACGTCCTTGAGCCCCTCGCGGTCCATGTGGGCGTGGCCGTCAACGAGGCCGGGCACCACCGCCTTGCCACCGGCATCGACGATGCGCGTGGCGGCACTGGCCAGGGCATCCATGTCCCCGTCCGCGCCGACAGCGAGGATGCGCTCGCCCCGGACGGCGACGGCTACGGCTACGGTGAAATCATCATCGACGGTGATTACCTTGGCATTGCGGACGATCAGCTCGGCGCCTAGGTCGTCAGTCATTCGCGTCTCCTGCATCCCCGGCATCCTTAGTATTCCCAGCATTTGTGTAGGGTGGCCAGTATAGCCGACAAAGCGGCAGTGGCGACCCGGCAGCGGCGTCGCTCTTTGTGTCTGAAAATAAGCCCGGAATTTGGTGTTGCTGGTATCTAAATGGTAGCTATTTCTGCAGAGCACCTGGAGGAATTTTTATTAACCTGCTGAAAAAATTGGCGCACACGCGCAAGACAAAAGGCATGGGCAGCCATCACCCTAATCCCCCACTGAAGCGGCTGCTTCTCTCGGCTGCGGCGGTTCAAGATGGGACCGTCTAATGCTTTCCGTCGGTATGGATCTGACGGAAGGCGGGGGAATGTAGGACATGGATTATTATCGACGGGTTCGTTTGTCATGTCATCATGAGGGGTTGAACCAGCGGGAAGCGGTACGGCAGTTCGTGATCGCCTTAAAGCAAAGCATGAAAAGAAATTAAATCCGTACTCATCTGACAAATTGAATGAAGGATTGGCCGGAGCTAGGCTGCTCGGACTAAAGACCGAAGAAGAATTTGTCCGGGTGGTTGAAGTGATGGGCGAGGATATTGAAGTTGATGAAGTCTTACATCGATTGAAGCTGAAACATGTAGGCCAACAAAAGCATAAAGATGTGAGCTGTTGGGGACACGACATAATCATGAATTCGGATGCAACGTTTGAAGTGTTTGAAGTAGGTCAGCCGTTACGTGGGGCAGGGAAATACGACTCAATTGATGCGGCAAAAGCCTACATCAGGAGTATTTCAGGGGAGTAGACCCTCTTAATCCACTCTCTGAAACCAGATCCCCCCTCTCCATCATCTTGTCGGCCCTCATCGCGGCATGAGTACTGGCGTCTTCACCGTGGCACTCGATTAGGAGGTTGGCGGCGCGGCGGTTGCTCGTCAGGTCCCGAATGTTTTTGCCTGCCGAGCTAATTAGCTCTCAAAATACGGGTCGAAGTGGACCGTTACGGTGAAGGTCATTTTGTCTCTGCGAATCTCTGGCGGAAACGGCGGCACTGGTGAAGAGCGCTCCATCATTCGTTCGATGGCCTTGTTCAAGAGATGGTATTGGGAACTCTTCGTGAGATAGTGATATAGGATCTTGCCGTTCGGACCGATGGCGAAATGTACCGTCACAGTATCTTCTAAATTGAACATAAGGGCTTGTTGTGGATAACCTCCGTGCGCCTTGATCCACAGCAGAACCCGATCCTCGTAGTTTAGTTTTCGAACGTCACCGTACTTGTCGCTTGATGCCGTGCCGGCCCGGCCCGGCTCACTGAAAGG
>DASCNF010000138.1:0-9253 GCA_036011345.1 Rhodospirillales bacterium
CACCATGTGGCGGCGCGGTTGGTTTAACGCTCACATTGTCAGGGGATAACTAACTTAATCGGCGTACCGGTCATTTAGGTAACACAAAACAAATGCAACACGTATGGGGGAGATGTAGAAGATATCGCGGAGAAGTCAATGACCCGCGAAGCCCAGCCGGGATGCCGGACATTCGCCTGCCGACGCTGTCCGGAAAAGCTCGGGCTTGCACGCTTCATCCTCAGAGCCTATCCGACGTGCGCACCCATTCCCGATAAAACATATAGGTGCCGCTGGCGGCGATGATGAGGGCGCCGAGCACGGTCCACAGGTCGGGTAAGTCGCCGAACAGCATAAAGCCAAGCGCCGTGGCCCAGATCAGGTTGGTGTAGATGAACGGCGCAATGGTGGGCGCCGGGGCCGCCTCGAAGGCCTTGATCATGGCGTAGTGGGAGGCCGCGCCGAACAAGCCGAGCACACAAAATAGCACCCATCCCCAGGCGTCCGGAGCGCTCCAATAGAAAGACACCACGGCGCTCATTACCAGGGCGCCGACCAGGGCCGTGTAGAAAAGCGTCGTCATTGGGCTGTCGTAGCGCGACAGCTGGCGCGTGGCGATCTGCAGAAGGGAGAGAGTGCATGCCGCGGCCAGTGCCAGTAGCATGGACGCTTGCATCATCTCCGTACCCGGACGGAGAATTATTAGCGCCCCGAGGAAACTGATGGCCACGCCGATCCAGCGGCGCGGGCCGACATACTCGCCGAGAAGGGGCATGGACAACGCCGTCACGATGACCGGGCTCAGAAAGAATATGGCGTTGGCATCGGCCAACGGCACAGTATTCAGCGCCATGTAAAACAATACCGTCGTCGTCAATAGAAGCGCCGAGCGCCACATCTGAAGGCGATACTTCCGTGACCGCGCGACGCGTCGCAGCCGCCCGGCGAACAGCGCCACGATGAACAGCATGTTGAAGGCGAAACGCGCCCACACGACCTGCTCGACGGGATAGGAAATGCTCATAAGGTACTTGGCCACGGCGTCCTGACCGACGAACAGCATCATCGCGAAAAGTATCCACAGGATGCCGCGCCCGCTGTCGGCGGTGCGAAACGGCATGGCGCTAGGCGTCGCCACCGGCCTCACCCGTGCCCGTCGGCGCCGGCGGAGCCGCGCCGCGCGTGCTCCCGGTCGAGGACGCAAAAGCCGCTCGAGAGGATGAGCAGCGCGCCCAAGATGGTCCACAGATCGGGCAAGTCGCCGAACACGGTGTATCCGAGAAGCGTCACCCACAAGAGGCCCGAATAGATAAAGGGTGTGACGGTCGCCGCCGGCGCCGCCTCGAAGGCCTTGATCACGGCAAACTGACCGAAGCCCGCGAACAGCCCGAGCGCTGCCATCAACATCCAGCCCGTAAAGTCGGGGGTCTTCCAGTAGAAGGGCACGACCAAGCTCATCCCGATGGCGCCGACCCATATGGTGTAGGCAAAGGTGGTGAGCGCCTGGTCGGTGCGGCTAAGAATCCTTCCGGCGATCTGGTAACTGGCCAGCATGAAGGCCGCGCCGAGCGGAAGGAGAGCCGCCACCTGCATCACGCCGAGGCCGGGCCGGATGATGACTAGGGCGCCGACGAAACCGAGTACTACCCCTACCCACAACTCCCGGCGCACCGGCTCGCCGAGAACCGGGGACGACAAGGCGGTGACCAGAATGGGGGCGGTAAACAGGAGGGCCGTGGCGTCGGCCAAGGGGATGAAATGGATCGCGGTGAACTGAAAGGAAAGAGTCGCCACCACCAGCCCGCCGCGCAGCACTTGCAGGCCTAGGCGCCGCGTAACGATGACCTCAGAGACGCGTCGGCGCGCCAGTACGACGGCGAGGACAAGCACCACGCTTGCTGGATAGCGGGCCCACACGACCTGCGGCAACGGGTAGCTAAGCGCCAACTCCTTGGCCGACGCGTCCATCCCGGCGAACATCGCGGCGCTCAGCAGAATCCAAAGGATGCCGTGCCTCCCGGTGGACATCTCCGGCAAGAGGGCGATTGGGCTCACGGCGGTGCCGCGCCACCGTCCACTGGGACGAGCCCGATCTTGGCGAGCCAACCGATGGTGCGGAAAAGCGCCGCGTGCTTGTCGGGGGAAAGCCCATCCATGAGGTCGTCGAGGGCGCAACCGCCGTCGGCCATTTTAGCGAAAATTGCCAGTAACTCCTCTTCCGCCATGAACACGGTGGGCAGGGGATTGGCGATGATAACTCCGCGCAGAGCGTGCAGGCGCCCGGGGTCGGCTCCCGGCACGGCGTTCACCCGGCTCGACGGCACGATACGGACGCTGGGATAGGTTTCGAACAACGCGTAGGGATGGTCACGCAACGAACAGGCGGGACGGCCGGACTGGCGTTGCACGATCTCGCCCGCCCCGCAGCGGCGCTCCTCAAGCTCCTGCCACGGCGCCTGATAGAGGCGATCACGACCCGCCTGTCGAAGCCCTCGCGGGCCCGTTTACGTCCCGCCTCACCCATGCGCCGACGCAGATCGGTGTCGCCGGCGAGCCGCGTGAAGGCCGCCGCCAAGGCCGCCACGTCGACCGCGATGCTTTGGCTGGTGGCCAGCGCGTAGCCCTGATAACCGGTAACGTCGCCGGCGATGCCGTGGCGGGCAGGGATTTTCTGGCGCGCGGCCTGGGCTAGGGCGTCGTCGGTTAAGCGGTCGCAATCGACGCCGAGGGGAACCACCGGAAGTTCGAACTGGCGGCGCACCGGCGCACCGAAGCGCTCTTCCAAATCCCCGCCCCAGCGATCGAACAGCCGCGCTACCATATCCTTGACGGCCTGCAAGGTACAGACCAGGGCGTCCCACTGTTGCAAGAGCGCCGTCATGAGACCGCCCAGCGCGTCCATGGCGAAGTTGTCGGCGGTTGTGTGGGTGATGCCGCAAAGGCTGAAACCGCGCTGATCGAACTGGCGGCGCAGCCACGCGTAATGACAAATGTCGGGGCCCAAGCGAAAGAGGGTGCTGATGGGTTCGACGGCGGAAAGCTCCGTCGGCCGGATCCACGTCGTCGGCCGCGGGGCGCCGGCGTAGCTCTCGATGGGCCGGGTGAATTCCTCGAAATCGGGCTGCGTCTGGGTGTAGCAAAACATACGCTCGATGCCGGAATGGCGCGCGAATTCGCGCAGGAATTCCTCCGAGGCGACCTGACGGCCGACCAGGGACCCCTGAGATGTGTCGTAGTTGGCGGCGACGAAGATGAAGGCGGCGTTGGCGGGGGAATCGTCCACAGGGGCTGCCGTTCCTCAACCGAGATAAGAAGCGATCAGGCCGAGATACGCGTTGGCCCCGTTGCACACGGCATCGACGGAGATGCTCTCCTCCTCCGAATGCCACATGTCGACCAAGCCCGGCCCCCACATGGTCGCCTGGCAGCCCCGCTCGGCGAGATAGCCGGCGTCCAGCGCCCCGTGACTCCACATGAAGCCGGGCGCCTCGAGGCCGGCGGCGGCGTGTCCGGAGACGATGTGGTGTACCAACTCAGAGTCCTCCGCCACCTCGCAGGGATACATGAAGGGCCCCTTTTCCACCTCGATCGTCCACGGCGGACCGATGTCGAGGGCGTCGCGCACCCGGTAGAAGGCGGCGTCCGGGTCCTGGCCCGGCAACAGCCGCCGGTCGAAGGTCATGCGCACCTCGTTCTGCACTGTGTGGGTAGCCTTGGGAAGGCTCGCGATGGAGGTCGACGTGAGGGTGGCGCGGCCCAACCCCGCATGCTCTTCCTCCCCCACCTCGAAAGCGGCCATGCGGTCGAGTACTTCATGGGCGCCGGTGATGGCATTGACGCCGCGCTCCGGCATGGAGGAATGCGACGCCTTGCCCCGCACCGTAACCTCGATGTCGATACGTCCCTTGTTGCCGAGCGCCACCTTGTTCGAGGTGCCGAGCACCACCACCCCCAGCCGGGGCGGGGCGCCGAGACCGCCGAGGATGGTCTCGGCCGCCATGTGCCGCCCGGTCTCGCCGGCGGTGCTGAGTACGAAGGTAAGGCCGCCGCCCTTGCCGCGGCTCCGGTAGGCGTGGACAGCGGCCAGCGCGGCGGCAAGGCTCGCCTTCTGTTCCGAGACGCCGCGTCCGCGAATGGCTGCAACGCCGTTCTCCTCCATGAGTTCGCCCTTAAACGGATCGCGCATGGAGGCCGCCGGATGGGTCATGGCGTAGGCCATGAACATGAGGCGGCGCTCGGCGTCGGCCGGGCCCATTTCGACGATCATGTTGCCCATGCCATCGAAGCGCGGCGTCATGCCGAGCTCCTCGACGAGCGGGCGGGCGCAATCGGAAATGAATCTCAACACCGCCGGGTCGGCCTCCATCAGGTCGGTTTGTTCGCTGGGATGACGGATGAAGCGTTGAACCCATTCGGTGAGCCTTTCGCGGGGAACCTCGGGGGAAACGCTAATCGGAGCCATGGATTACCTGACCTGTGAAATCGGGTCGTGTGAAACCGAGCCTGTGGCGATTGCAAGTCCGCTGTTGCGTATGGCATGGTGCCGCCGCTTTGTAGCAAACATCGCGGACCCTTGCATAGGAACATGAACGCATCGGAAGCTCGCCGCGCCAACCTCGGATATTTCAACTGCGAGGCGGCGGAAGATTCTCCCGACAAGACCGCTCTTATCGACCTCTCGGGCGCCGCTGCGCGCGAAATTAACCACGGCGCCCTCAACGACCGCATGGAGCGTGTCGCCGGCGCCCTTGGCGGGCTCGGGCTCAAGGCCGGGGACCGTCTGCTGCTCGGCATGGGCAACCGCATCGAATTCATCGAGGCCTTCTTCGGAGCCATGCGGGCCGGCATCGTGCCGCTGCCGCTCAACACCAAGTTCGGCGCCGACACAATCGAATTCGTGCTCGGGGATTCGGGCTGCACCGCGGCCATCGTCGAGCCTGCCTGCAACCCCTATCTCACCGCCATCGTCGAGGCGGCCGGACTGACGCCGCGCATTTCCGTTGAGCCCCTGCCCGGCTGGGGATCCTACGAGGACCTCCTCGCCACCGCGCCGGCGTCGATGGCGCCGCCGCCAATCGCCCCCGGCCAGCTCGCCTTCACGCCCTACACGTCGGGATCGACGGGGCGCCCCAAGGGCGTCCTCCTGACCCACGAGGGCCTGTTGTGGGCCATTCGCTCAACCCAGCGTTTCCTCCCTTCGGCGCCCGATGACCGGACGCTGGTGGCGACGCCGCTTTTTCACAAGAACGCCATGCGCGTCTCCATCAAACCAGTGCTATATGCCGGCGCCTCCGCCGTCATCCTACCGGCCTTCGAGCCGCGCGCCTTCCTCGACGCCCTGGCCACCTACGGATGCACCCACACCGGCGGCGTGCCGGCCATGTACCGCATGCTGCTCGAGCAGAAGGATCTGTTGGAGACGCTCAGTTTCCCCAAGCTCAAGAGCCTGAGCATGGGCTCCGCCGTGGTCGGCAAGGACCTGCTGGACGGGGTTGAGCGCGCCTTCGGGATCGCCGCCATCGAATCCTATGGCCTGACCGAGGCCGGCGGGCCTCTGCGCTCGCCCCTTGATGGGCGCACGCCGCCCATAGGGAGTTGTGGCGTAGTGGCGCCAGAATGGGAGGTCAAACTGGTCGATAGCGAGGGCCGGGAGAACGGCGAGATCGGCGAGCTCTGGGTGCGCGCCCCCTCGGTCATGCAGGGCTATCTCAATAACCCCGAATTGACCGCCGAGCGCCTAGTCGATGGCTGGCTCAAGACGGGGGACATCCTGCGCCGCGACAGCGAAGGTTTCTTCTACTTCAAGAGCCGCACCGACGACATGTTCTCGTGCGGCGGCGAGAACGTCTACCCCAAGGAGGTCGAATTGATGCTGGTGCGCCATCCGGCGGTGCTCGACGCGGCGGCCTTTCCCGTGTCCCACGAGGTCAAGGGGTTGGCCCCGGCCGCCCTCGTCGTGTTGCGTCCGGACGCCCGGGCCAGCGCCGCAGACCTCAAGCGCCATTGCCTGGGAAACGGCCCGGCGTATGCTCACCCGCGCCACGTCTTCTTCGTCGACAGCTTGCCAGCAAACAGCACTGGCAAGCTCGACCGCAACGCCGTCCGCGAGGAAGGACTGGCGCGGCTGTCGAAACGCCGGGATGGGGCGGCGTAGGCTGCCATGGAATCGATCCGCCTCGGGCTCGAGTGGTTTCTCACCCCTCCCCACACGCCTTTCCTTGTGGGCATGGAGAAAGGCTGGTTCGCCGACGCCGGCATCGATTTCGATTTCTTCTCTCCCGACGAGCCCTTCGATCCCGTCGCGGCCCTGCAGGACGGGCGCATGGACCTTGCCGTCACCGAGCCCATCCACCTGGCGCGTCACCGGGGCTCGGGTACGCCGATCGTCGGCTTCGCCCGCTTCTTCCACACCAACGGCGGGGTCATGTACCTCAAGGGGCGCGGCATCGAGCGACCACGCGACATGGTCGGGGCGCGCGTCCAGGATTCGGCGGCGCCGGCGCCGGGCGGACTGGCCATGGTCAAATGGATGATCGAGGCCGACGGCGGCACCTGCGATCTGTCCGAGTTCGAGCGTGTCGACTACGGCTTCCGCCACACCGACGCCCTGGCTGAGGGCAAGGCCGACGTCGCCACCTTCGCCTTCTACAATTTCGAGGTCATCGAGGCGCGGCATCGCGGTTTCGATGCCGATTTCTTCGCCCTCAAGGACGGGGGGATTCCGGATTTCTGCCAGCTCGTCCTGGCCGCCACCGGTGACGCCCTGGAGACACGGCGCGAGGCCTTGTCGCGGGTGCTCGCAGTGCTGCGCCGCGGCATCGATTTCCTGCACCAATATCCCAGCGAGGCCCGGGACATCTTCGAGCAGCGGCGCGCGATCGCCCCCGACGACGCCCTCGCCAAAGCCATATTCGAGGCGACGCTACGCTGTTTCACCTTCGATTTTTCGATGAACCCGGACTACTACGCCCGGCTGGAAAACTGGATGCTGGGCACCGGCCAGATCGAGTGCCCCCTCGACCCTGCGGACTATTGGACGAACATCCTGCTTTCATAGCCATCGGCCGATAGCTCGGCGCACCGTCAGTTTGCGCACAGGATGGCAAAGCCCGCCAGATCACTGGCGGCGGTCTTCAATCCGCCGAGCGCAACTTGAATCTCTGAATCTTGCCAGTCACCGTCTTGGGCAAATCATCGACGAAGTTGAACGCGCGCGGATACTTGTAGTGCGCCAGTCCTGCCTTGCAGTGATCGCGCAGCTCCTCCTCCAGCGTGTCGCCCGACCCGCCGGGGTCGTTCAGCACGATGAATGCTTCGGGTTTGATCAGTCCGTCCTGGTCGGGAAGGCCGACAACCGCGGCTTCCAGGACCTTCGGGTGTTCGATAAGCTTGGCTTCGATTTCGAAGGGCGAGCACCAAAGGCCACCGACCTTGAGCATGTCGTCGCCGCGCCCGCAGTTCACGTAGTAGCCATCCTCGTCCTGGTAATACATGTCGCCGGTATTAAGCCATTCGCCCAGCATAGTGCTTGCCGTCTTCTCCGGGTTTTTCCAGTAGCTCTTGGCGGCCGACTCGCCTTTTACTTGTACCGTACCGATTTCGCCCTGCTCGACCGGATTGCCGTCCTCGTCCACCAGCTTGATTTCGTAGCCCGGCACCGCGCGGCCGGTCGAGCCGGGACGGATGTCGGACTCGGTATTGGAGATGAAGATATGCTGGTTCTCGGTCGAACCGATTCCATCAAGAAGGCTAAGACCGGTTCGTTCTTTCCAGCGCTCGAACACGTCGGCGGGCAGTGCCTCGCCAGCCGAGATGCATAGCCGCAGCGACGAAAGATCCGGTTCCGCCGTTTCCAGGATTTTCAGCCCCTGTGCATACAGCGTGGGAACGCCGAAAAAAGCCGTCGGGCGGAACTGTTCGATGATCTCGAAGACCATTTCGGGCGAGGCACGGCGATCGCTCAGCACAACGGAGCCGCCGATCCAAAGCGGGAATGTCATTGCGTTGCCGAAGCCGTAGGAGTGGAACAACTTGCTCATCGTGAAACAGACGTCGTCTTCGTTCAGGCCCAGGGTGTCGACGGCATATCGCTGACTGGTGCACACAATGTCCTGGTGGACGTGGACCACGCCCTTCGGATTGCCGGTGGAGCCCGAAGAGTAAAGCCAGAAACACTCGTCGGATAGCGCCGTTGCAAGCGGTTCGAGCGCCACCGAAGCATTGCTCATATGTTCGGTGAAGCCACCCGCACCCTCGGTCCGCAGCACGTGAGCCGGCTGGAAGCCCGCGGCCGACAATGCCTGTTCCACGGTCTCCGCTGATTCGGGGCTATAGACGAGAGCGGCGCATTCGGAATCATCGATCAAGTAGCGGTAGTCGGTGGTACGCATCATTGTGTTGACCGGAACGGGGATGATGCCCACTTTGATGGCGCCGAAGAAAAGAGTGATGAATTCCGGACAGTCTTTAACCACCATCAGCACCCGCTCGCCGACTTTGATGCCGAGGTCGATGAGCGCATTGCCGCTTCGATTGACGCCTTCGGCGAGTTCTCCGTAGGTAACGTCCCCGCGTACTGTCCGAATTGCGACCTTGTCGCTGCGTCCTTCGTCAAGATGGCGGTCGATCATTGGGACCGCGACGTTGAACACCGGCGCGAAACGAAGCGCGGCGGGGCTCTCTGAGCGATCCACGACAACAGTATGGTTCTTCATCGGTAGCCCCCAGTGCATTTGATGTGCGGCAACGACCGTGCCCCCGTATTCACGTGCCCCCGTATTCGTCGACCTGATTATTCTGCCCCGTTTGACTGATTGTACTTGACCAAAATCATGCTATCCAGAAATCAAAGTTGGCAATGTGGACTTGAATTGACATTCGATGTGGAACTGATAGGCAGGGTGGCGCCGATTAATTTTCTGGGATATTCCTAGTCTCGTCCGAATGTATTGAAGCACAATGGTACGTCGTGCGGACAGCATTCGCGGGTCCCGTACTTAAAGGAGCAGGCGATGGCGAAACCTGATCAAGGATTCGTCGGCAGACCGATTGAGCGGATCGAGGACGCGGCGCTGCTTACAGGCCGGGCCCTTTTCTCCGATCACCTGCCAACGCGGACGGGGACGAAGCACGCGGCAATTCTGCGCTCGCCGCACGCCCACGCGAAGATCGTGTCCATCGATTTCTCCAATGCCCTGGCCCAACCCGGTGTCGCCACGATTCTCACCGGCACCGACGTCGAGGCGATGTCCGACCCCTTCCTGACCGTGCTCAG
>DASCNF010000139.1:0-16810 GCA_036011345.1 Rhodospirillales bacterium
ACAAGTTCATGGAGATCCTGGTACAGCCAAGCGGCGTTCTGTCGTGGCGGTACCGGTCGGTTCGTTGCGCCCTGGGTCGCAGCGGCGTGCGGGAGGATAAGCGCGAGCAAGACGGCGCCACGCCGGTGGGTGTGTTTGCCTTGCGCCGGGTGATCTACCGGGCGGATCGCGTCGAGGCACCGGCGACCCAGTTGCCGGTCGCGCCCATGACAAGACTGGACGGCTGGTGCGACGATCCCGTGGTTTCCCGTTACAACCAGATGGTTCACCTGCCATGCGCGGCCCGCCACGAGGTCCTGCGGCGCGACGATGAGGTCTATGACGTACTCGTCGTCGTCGGCCATAACGACCAGCCCGCCGTGGCGGGGCGTGGCAGTGCCATATTCCTGCACGTCGCCACCACGGATTTCGCGCCGACGGAAGGGTGCGTCGCGATTGCCTTGGAGGACCTTCTGGCACTTCTCAGGGATTGCGGTCCAGCGACGCGGCTTCGTGTCAGTCCCGATTAAGCGACGGCCGCGGACCGAAAATGGCGGTGCCCACCCTGACCAGGGTAGCGCCAAAGCGAATAGCGATCTCGAAGTCGGCGCTCATACCCATGCTTAGAACATCGAGGCCGTTGCGCCGCGCGATCTCGCGAAGCAGCGCAAAATGAAGCGACGGCTCCTCGTCCATCGGCGGAATGCACATGAGGCCACGCACCGGCAAGGCAAGTTTGTCGCGGCAGATGCCGATAAACTCGTCAGCGCCTTCTGGCGGCACGCCTGCTTTCTGCGGCTCTTCACCGGTATTGATTTGGATGAGGCAGTCGGGGCGGCGGCCCGTGGTTTCCATCTCCCTGGCGAGGCTCCTGGCGAGCTTCGGCCGGTCCACGGATTCGATGACGTCGAAGAGCGCCACGGCACGGTGGACCTTATTGGACTGTAGGGGACCAATCAGATGCAGTCGGGCCTCGGGAAAGGCGGCTTTGAGGTCCGGCCATTTATCCTTTGCTTCTTGAACGCGGTTCTCGCCAAACACGCGATATCCCGCCTCCAAAGCGGCGCGCACCCGTTCCGCCGGGTGGGACTTGCCGACGGCAACGAGGGTAATGTCGCCGGGCTGGCGGTCCGCCGCCGCCGCCGCTTTGGCAATCCGTTCGATGACGCCGGCCAAGTTCGCGGCGATATCCGTCTCCGGTTCCATTTGCGTTACCATGAAAGTCGTGGTGGGACCGCAGAGAAGAGATAGGGTTAGGTGAGCAGATTAACAGACGTTGCGAGACGGCTCAATTTGCGTGGTCATGATCAAGGTGCGGACGCATGCCAGCTTCCGCCGCTGATCATGATGACGGACAGCAATAGGCTGCCCGATCCGATCCCCGCCATTGCCGCCTTGCCCCGCGATAGCGCGGTCATTCTGCGCCACTACGACGTACCGGACAGGGGGCCTCTGGCGCGAGCGCTTGCCGCCCACTGCCGGCGTCGTCACGTGCGGTTGCTGATTGGCGGCGACCCGCGCCTGGCCTTCGTTGTGGGCGCCGACGGCTGGCACGTTCCCGAATGGATGACGCGCCGCGGCCCCGGTGCCTGGCGGTGTTGGCGGCGCCCCGACTGGACGGTGACGGCGGCGGCCCATTCCGTCGCCGGTCTGTGGCGGGCGGCAGCCATCGGGGCCGACGCGGCCTTGCTCTCGCCAATCTTTCGCACGGCCAGTCATCCCCAAGCCACGCCTATCGGCGCCCTGCGCTTCGCCGCCTGGTGCCGGCTAAGCCCGCTGCCCGTGTACGCGCTGGGCGGGGTTTCGGCGAAGGGCGCCCGCCGTCTCGCGACCAGCGGCGGCGCCGGATTTGCCGGGATTGAAAAGTTTTTGGCGAAATAGAGTTGGGGGAAAGTCTATTTAGGAATAAATTATGGGAGCCTGGCGTCGGGGGGCGACCCGGGCAGGTATGCTGGTACTACCCGGAAATCGTTGACACTGCTGGTCTCCGGGGGTACCAGCGGATATGCGAATTGGAAATGTCTTGAGACCTCGAGGCGCCAATATTCGGCTGAATGGTTTGAGCTTGGTGGTCGTTGCCGGGCTCTTGGTGGCCGGATGTGGAGGCGTGGAGAACCAGGATCTTGCCAATCCCGAGCGCTCCGGAAACAAGATCATCAGTCCGGTGGAACCCAAATCCGAGCCAGGCGAGTCCTTGCTCGGTGCGCTCAAGAAAAGCGTAAAGTCGTTAAATCCCTTCAGTGATACCGAGGAGGAAGAAGCCGCCCGCGGCGCCACCAATTCCACCGCCGCGCTCGGCGGCGGTGGAGTTGGAATCGGGGTGAACAGCTATCTCTGGCGTGCCTCTCTCGACACCATCGCCTTCATGCCGTTGTCCTCGGCCGATCCCTTCGGCGGCGTCATCATCACCGATTGGTACTCTCCGGAAGGAGCCCGGCAGGAGCGGTTCAAGATGAATGTCTTCATCCTGGTCCGTTCGTTGCGCGCCGATGGGGTGCGCGTATCCCTCTTCCGCCAAGTGCAAGACCGTGGCAGAATTTGGCGTGACGCCAGCGTCCCCGTGCAAACGGCGTCGCGCATCGAAGACGCCATCCTGACCCGGGCGCGACAGCTACGGAGCAAATTCTTGCGGAGATAGAGAGACGCCGCCGAGGATTTTTGTTTCCCCGGTGGGTGGCACGCTTGCGGCTGGGGCGGTGTCCCGGTTTAGCCGGAAACTTAAGGCCACCGGCATGCCGCGCCGGAAGCAATAATCGGTTTGCGGCACGACGCGGAGCGAGTGAAACACGATGGCGCGCTACAATGCCAAGGAAGTCGAGGCAAAATGGCAAGCGGCCTGGGAAGAGCACGGCTGCTTCGAGGTCAGCGAGGATCCGGACCGGCCGAAATATTACGTGCTCGAAATGTTCCCATATCCGTCGGGACGCATCCACATGGGGCATGTTCGCAATTATACCCTGGGTGATCTCGTAGCGCGCTACAAACGGGCGCGCGGCTACAACGTCCTGCACCCCATGGGCTGGGACGCCTTCGGCCTGCCCGCCGAGAACGCCGCCATCGAAAACGGTGTCCACCCGGCCCACTGGACACGCAACAACGTCGCCACCATGCGCCAGCAGCTCAAGACCATGGGCCTTTCCTACGACTGGTCGCGCGAGATCGCCACCTGCGATCCGGAATACTATCGCCACGAGCAGAAAATGTTTCTCGATTTTCTGAAGGAGAACTTGGTCTACCGCAGGAAGTCTTGGGTCAACTGGGATCCGGTGGAGAAAACCGTTCTCGCCAACGAGCAAGTCGTCGAGGGCAAGGGGTGGCGTTCCGGGGTGCCGGTCGAGAAGCGCGAGCTCGCCCAGTGGTTTTTGCGGATTACCGCCTATGCCGACGAATTGCTGGACTCCCTTCCGGCGCTCGAGCGCTGGCCCGACCGGGTGCGGCTCATGCAGGAGAACTGGATCGGGCGCTCCCACGGGGCGCGCGTATTCTTGCCTCTCAAAGGCCGCGAGGCGCCGCTTGAGGTGTATACGACACGACAGGATACTATTTTCGGCGCCACCTTCTGCGCCGTCGCCGCCAATCACCCCCTGGCCGTGGAACTCGCCAAGGACGACGCGGACATGGCGGCGTTCATCGCCGAATGCAACCTAACCGGGACCACCGAGGCGGCCATCGAGACAGCCGAGAAAAAGGGTTTCGATACTGGCCTCAAGGCGCTTCATCCCTTCGTTTCCGGGCGCGAACTTCCGGTTTATGTAGCCAATTTTATCCTCATGGAATATGGTACGGGCGCTATCTATGGTTGTCCTGCCCACGATCAACGAGACCTCGATTTCGCGCGAAACTACGGTCTGGACGTCATCCCCGTGGTTGCTCCCCCGGGTGTCGATACCGCGACTTTTGCCATTGGCGACGAAGCCCATCTCAAGGACGGCACGCTGATCAACTCGGAATTCCTCAACGGGCTCGGCGTGGCCGAGGCCAAGGAGGAATGCGTGAGGCGCCTGGAGACGATCGGCGCCGGGCGGCGCGAGGTCAACTACCGTCTGCGCGATTGGGGTGTCTCGCGTCAACGTTACTGGGGTTGCCCGATCCCGGTTATTCATTGTCAGACATGCGGGACCGTGCCGGTACCCGAAGAGGACTTGCCCGTCCGCCTGCCCGAGGACGTGGACTTGGATGCGCCTGGCAATCCTCTCGATCATCACCCCGCATGGAAGAACGTCGATTGCCCGACCTGCCGGGAACCGGCCCGTCGGGAGACCGATACTCTCGATACCTTCTTCGAGTCTTCGTGGTATTTCGCGCGCTTTTGTTCGCCCGTCGCGGACAAGGCGTTCACGCGGCAGGCTGTCGATTACTGGATGCCGGTGGATCAGTACATCGGCGGAATCGAGCACGCCGTCCTGCATCTGCTGTACTCTCGTTTCTTCACGCGGGCCCTGAAACAGTGCGGTTACCTGGATGTGAAAGAGCCCTTCGCGGGGCTACTCACCCAAGGCATGGTCTGTCACAAAACGTATCGGAGCAAGGACGGGGAATGGTTGCTTCCTGACGAGGTCGAGCCCACCCGTCGCGGCGGCTTCGTGCGCAAGGGGAGCGACGATCCGGTTACCGTCGGGCGTTCCGAGAAGATGAGTAAATCCCGCCGCAACGTGGTCGATCCCAAAAGCATGATCGATGCCTACGGCGCCGACACGGCGCGTTTGTTCATGTTGTCGGACAGCCCGCCGGATCGCGACCTCGATTGGACCGGTGCCGGGATCGAGGGGGCTTGGCGCTATATCAACCGGTTGTGGCGCCTGATGGCGAGCGGCACCGACCACTTGGCGCCAGTCGGAGCATCTCCGCCCTCGCACCTGTCGGAGGCGGCGGAGAGGACGCATCGCGCCATACACAAGACAATCGTCGCGGTTGGCGACGATTTGAACCGGTTCCATTTCAACAAGGCTGTAGCCCGGGTTCGCGAGTTGACAAACCTGCTCGATGACCTGGACAACGCTGAGGAGGGAGCTGACTGGGTGTTGCGCGAGGGGTTTGAATCGGTCGCACGCCTGATCAACCCTATGATGCCTCATCTGGCGGAGGAGCTTTGGTGCCGCCTGGGCCATGAAATCCTGTTGACCGACACGCCATGGCCCGAAGTCGACAGGTCGCTGCTCGAGGAGGATCGTGTTACGGTCGCCGTGCAGGTCAACGGCAAGCTGCGCGGAACCTTGGACCTTCCGATGGGCTATCCGCCGGAGCAGGCGGAGGAGGCCGCCCTCGCCTTGCCGGGCGTCGCGAAAACCCTGCAAGACAAGTCCGTTCGCCGTGTCATTCAGGTTGCCAATCGGATCATCAATGTCGTGGTCTAGATCGCTTGTTCTTTTGACCGCCGCGGCCCTGCTCATGGGGTGCGGATTTCGCCCGCTGTACGGTTCCGGCGACGCAGCGGAGATTGAGAACGAGCTGGCCGCCATCCAGGTGCGGCCCATCGATAACCGGATTGGACAGATTCTTCATAATCATCTGATCGACTTACTGACGCCTGGTGGTCGGCCGCGGCAAGTCAAGTATGTCCTGCACGTTCGGCTCAAAGAGAGCATTGTGCACCTCGGGGTGCAGAAAAACGAGCTCGCCACGCGGACCAATCTTTGGATTACCGCAAGATTTTTTCTTCTGTCGCCCGGCGGCAGTTCGTTGTTTAACGGGCAAAGCGTCACCATCAGTAGCTTCAATATCCTGGGCTCGGACGATCTGGCCGCTCTCGCCGCCGAGAAGGACGCCCGGGCCCGTGCCGTTCGCCAGATAGCCGGTGATTTGCGGACAAAGATCGCTGCATTTTTCCTTCGGCGCCAGCCACGCAAGACCTTGAACAATCGATGAAAATCACGGCAAGGCGCGTCGGCGGTTTCCTTCGAGGGCCCGATCCGCAAGTGCGGTGTGTGCTGATCTACGGTCCCGACCAGGGATTGGCCCGCGAGCGCGCCGATATTTTGACGCGTGGCGTGGTCGAGGATGTGCGCGATCCCTTCCTGGTGGTCGAGTTGAGTGGCGCTTCTCTCAGGGGCGATCCGGTGCGCCTCGCCGACGAAGCCGCGGCGCTAGCGTTCACGGGTGGGCGGCGGGTCGTCCGAGTGCGCGACGCAACGGACGGCCTGGGCTCGGTGTTCAAGGGGTTGCTTGCCGACACCCGGGACGGCGCGTTGGTCATCGTCGAGGCCGGCGAACTGGGCAGCCGGTCGTCATTGCGGCGCCTGTTCGAAGGTGCCGACAACGCCGCCGCCATCCCCTGCTACCCAGACGACGCGCGGGGCCTGGCCGGAGTGATCGTCGAGACCCTGGAACACCATGGCCTGAGCGCTCCCGCCGACGTGATTGCCTATCTGGCCGACAATCTTGGCGCCGACCGCATGATGACGCGAAATGAGCTGGAGAAGGTGGCGCTCTACAAGGGCGAGCCGGGATCCCTCACCCTTGGCGACGTAATGGCCTGCGTTGGCGACGGCGCCGCGACCTCCCTCGACGCCGTCGCCCTGGCCACGGCATCTGGCGATGGCCCGGACCTCGATCACGCCATGCGCCGCGCCTTCATGGAAGGAATTTCGCCGGTTGCCGTTCTCCGTGTGGTAGCCCGCCACTTCCTGCGGTTACACCTGGCGTCTGGCCTGATGGTCCAGGGGCGATCCATGGATCAGGCGATGGCGGCCCTTAAGCCACGCGTTATTTTTTCGGTCGCCGAACGCTTCCGCTCGCAATTGCGGCGCTGGCCGGCGGAGCGTCTGGGGCGCGCCCTCGAAATTCTGACCGAGGCGGAGCTCGAGTGTAAATCGACAGGACGGCCGCCCGAGGTCATATGCGGCCGTGCCTTAATACGCATCGCCCAGGCGGCGTCAAGGTAGCTGCTGCCGGGGAGACCTAGTCCTGGCTGGAGTGTGGCTCGGTCCCCGTATCGACCGTTTCAGGCGGTTCGTCTGGGCCGTCGTCGCCATCGCCGTTCAGCCCCGCGCCGATCCCGTCATCTTCGCCCAGGGGAACCTCGAGCAGGTCGCTAGGGATCGCCCCGATGGACGGTTCCAGGTCCGAGGCATCGGCGTCCGTCTCGTCGTCGCTCTCCGCCGTGGGCGGCCCGTAGCTCAGGCGATGCAGGATATCGTCGAGTTGTTCCAGGGACGCGTAATGAAAAACCAGGGTGCCCCCGGCGCCCTGAAACTCAATCTCCACCTTGAGGCCAAGAAGGTTCGAGAGGTCGCGCTCCAATGCAAGAGTATCGGTGTCTTTTCCTCGTCCTGTCGTTTGCGGCTTCGGCCGCTTGCCCTGGTCCTGCACCATCTTTTCGGTCTGGCGGACGCTCAGGCCGCGGCGCACAACCCGGCGCGCCAAGGTCACGGCATTCTTTGTGTTAAGCAAGGCCCGCGCGTGCCCAGCGGAAAGCCTGCGGTCGTCCAGCATCGCCTTGACCGCATCCGGCAGGCCGAGAAGGCGCATGGTATTTGCCACATGGCTGCGGCTCTTGCCCAGCGCCTTGGCCAAGTCTACCTGGGTGTGCGCGAACTCCTCCATAAGCCGGTTGTAGCCCTCGGCTTCCTCGAGGGGCGACAGGTCCTGGCGCTGCAGGTTTTCCACCAGCGCCACCTCAAGGGCCTCGCGATCCGAGAAGTCGTGGACGATGATGGGAACCTCGTGCAGTTGGACGAGCTGAGCCGCCCGCCATCGCCGCTCTCCGGCGATGATTTCGAAGACGTTCGCTTCGTCCGGGTAGCGGCGTACTAGGATGGGTTGTAAAATTCCCTTTTCACGAATGGAGTCGCCGAGATCTTTGAGCTGCGCGTCTTCGACTTCGTGACGCGGCTGGTAGCGGCCCGGGTGCAGGAATTCGATGGGCACCATCTTGGTGTCCGACGACGGACCGGGTTTCGGATGGTAGGTCGCCGCGTCGCCGAGCAGGGCGGAGAGCCCGCGTCCGAGGTTGGTGCGCTTGTCCTCCTCGGCCATCACGCCGCCACCCGCTTCTCGCGGCGCAGCACCTCACTGGCCAGATGGAGATAGGCCTGCGAGCCGGCGCAGCGCATGTCGTATACCAATACCGGCTTGCCGTGAGAGGGGGCTTCGGAAACACGCACGTTGCGCGGAATGACGGTCTCGTAAACCTTGTCGCCGAAGTAGCCGCGAACATCGTCCGCCACCATGCTCGACAAGTTATTGCGTTTGTCAAACATAGTTAACACAATGCCTTGTATCTCTAGGGATGGATTGAAGGCCCGTTCGACGCGTTCGATGGTCTTGATCAAATGGCTTATCCCCTCCAGGGCGAAGAACTCGCATTGCAGGGGCATGAGCACGGCATGGGCGGCGACCAGGGCATTGATGGTAAGCAGCCCGAGGGCCGGCGGGCAATCGATGAGGGCGTAGTCGAAATCCACCAGGTCGCGGGCCAAGGCCTCGCGCAAGCAGTATTCACGGCGCGCCACATTGACCAGTTCGATTTCGGCGCCCGAAAGATCGATGCCGGAAGGGACGAGGCTGAGGCCGGGGATGATCGTCTCGATGGTTGCCTCCGGGAGACACACCTGGTCGATGATTACGTGATAGGAATTGCGCTCCCGCGCTTCGCGCGCCGTGCCCAGGCCGGTGCTGGCGTTGCCCTGGGGGTCCAGATCGATAATCAGGACCTTCTTTCCGACGGCCGCCAGCGCCGTTCCCAAATTGATCGCCGTGGTGGTCTTGCCGACACCACCCTTTTGGTTGGCGACGGCGATGATGCGTGTCTTTTCGGAAAACATGGGGGGCGAGGGGATGTTCTCAGTGATCATGATAACGAGAAATTTCCTCCACTTTCAGAATCGTTCCCGAGGGATCCGAGGAGCTATGGAAGCGTGTCGTTCGCATCATCCACGTTCTTGCCGATTCCGTCAATTCTTCATTGACCTTACGCCCTTTCAGGAAAAGGCACTGGCCGCCTTCGGCGAGGAGGGGCTGGGCCGCCTCAAGAAGGCGTGGCAGGGGCGCGAAAGCGCGCGCCGTTACGACGTCGGCGGTGAGGGGTTCGAGATTGGCGAGGCGGGCGTTGTGGATGACGGCGCCGGCTTCGGTGGCGCGGTTGACGGCGTCGAGGAAAGCGCACTTGCGGCCATTGCTTTCGACCAAGTGGACCGTCGGGCCGCCCATGATGGCGAGGACGAGGCCGGGAAATCCGGCGCCGCTGCCAAGGTCGACCACGGTTCCCGCCGTCGTCGGCAGCAGACCGTGCAGCTGGGCCGAGTCGAGGAGGTGGCGGCGCCATACATCGGCAAGGCTAGCGGTGCTCACCAGGTTGACGCGGCGTTGCCACTCGACCAGCATCGCGACAAGGGTCTCGAGGCGCAACAAGCAGGCCGCGGAGACGCCGGTCAGGCGGCTGAACTCCTCGGGTGAAAGAGGGGCGCGATGGGCAACTTGTTTCACGTGAAACGCCGTCGCGCCGCTCACGCGGAAAGCCGCTGACGGCGCCGGGTGTGTACGAGAAGCACCGTGAGGGCGGCCGGCGTCACGCCTGAGATGCGCGCCGCGGCCCCCAGCGTAGCGGGCCGGGTGGCACCCAATTTGGCGCGCACCTCGGTGGAAAGTCCGGCCACCGCGTCGTAATCGAGGTTGTCCGGCAGCAGCAGGGACTCGTCGCGGCGGAAGGCCCTGATGTCGGCCTCCTGGCGATCGCTGTAGCCACTGTAATGGGCCTCGATTTGCAACTGCTCGGCGATCGTCGGTGCCAGGACGCCGAGCTCGGGCCACAAAGCCGCGAGGCGGCCGGGGTCGATTCCCGGATAGGCGAGGAGGTCGCGGGCGCTGCGCCTGACGCCATCCATCTTGACGCAGAGGCCGCGGGCGCGAAGTTCGTTTGGCGTGGCGTTCAAACCGTCAAGCAGGGCGCGCGCCCGGGAGAGCGCCGCCTCCTTGGCTTCCCAGGCGCGGTAACGCTTGGCGCCGACACAACCGACTCGCGCCCCGATCCCCGTGAGGCGGGCATCGGCGTTGTCGGCCCTGAGATGGAGCCGGTACTCGGCGCGCGACGTGAACATGCGGTAGGGCTCCTCGGTGCCGAGCGTCACCAAGTCATCGACGAGAACACCGATATAGGCATCGGCGCGGTCCGGGATGAAGGGCCGCCGGTTCTTGCCCTGCGCAGCCGTCCCCAGGGCGGCGTTAACGCCGGCCAGCAACCCTTGGGCGGCGGCCTCCTCGTAGCCCGTCGTGCCGTTGATCTGACCGGCAAAATAGAGGCCGGGCGCGCGCCGCGTCTCCAAGGTGGGGTGAAGCTCGCGAGGGTCCACGAAATCGTACTCGATGGCATACCCTGGGCGTGCCATGACCGCGTTCTCGAGCCCGGGAATTGTAGCGAGCAGCGCCTGCTGCACGTCCCTGGGCAGGGAGGTGGAAATGCCGTTGGGGTAGACCGTGTGATCGTCGAGGCCTTCGGGCTCTAGGTATATCTGGTGAGCGTCCTTGTCGGCGAAGCGCACCACCTTGTCCTCGATAGCGGGACAATAACGGGGACCGACGCTGTCAATCTGGCCGCTGTACATGGGCGCCCGATGCAGGTTGGCGCGGATGAGATCGTGGGTAGCCGGTGTCGTCGCCGTGATGTGGCAGTCGATCTGCGGTGTCTCGATACGTTCGGTGAGAAATGAGAAGGGGCGCGGCGGATGGTCTCCGGATTGTCTTTCCAGGGCCTCGTAGTCGATGGTGCGCCCGTCCAGGCGCGGCGGCGTCCCCGTCTTCAGGCGGCCGCGCGCGAAACCCAGGCGCTTGAGGGCGTAGGCCAGGCCAACCGCCGCGTTGTCGCCGGCGCGACCGGCCGGCAATCGTTCCTCGCCGACATGGATGAGGCCACGCAGGAACGTACCGGTGGTCAGCACCACGGCACCGGCCTTGAGGGTTTCGCCGTCAGCCGTGACCACGGCCTCTACCCTACCCCCGGCGCCGAGGACGAGATCCTCGACCGCCGCGGCGCGCACCTCGAGATCCGGTTGTTCGCCGACCAGGTCCCGCATGGCCAGCCGGTACAGCATGCGGTCGGCCTGGGCACGCGGGCCGCGCACGGCAGGGCCCTTGCTGATGTTGAGGACCCGGAACTGGATGCCGGCACGGTCTATGGCGCGGCCCATGAGACCGTCCAGCGCGTCGATCTCGCGCACCAGTTGGCCCTTGGCCAGCCCGCCGACGGCCGGGTTGCAGGACATTTCCCCGATGTTTTCCGGGTGATGGGTAATCAGGAGGGTGCGGGCTCCCATGCGGGCCGCCGCCGCCGCCGCTTCACACCCGGCGTGGCCGCCCCCCACCACGATAACATCTGTAACATCGGCAATATGCGTCCTCGACATGGCGCGACTTATATGGCCGAGTCCTCGGCGAGTCAAACTCTCCCCGGGACAAATATTCGTTAGGTTTGTTCTTGCGGCGGCGGGTCTTGAAGAATCAAAAGAACCAACGGCTAATTACGGCGGCACGCCATTCGATTGAGCATTGATGTGTTTCACGTGAAACATGTGGCCCGGGGTTCGCCGAGAATCTCGTAACCTCAATGACACGTTTACGATCGGCCCTTCACTTGCCGATACAAAAGTCGCGGAAAATTACGTCGAGGATGTCTTCGACATCGACCCGCCCGGTGATGCACCCCAGGGCGCGGGCCGCCAGGCGCAGATCCTCGGCGGCCAATTCCGCCGCGCCAGCCTCCAAATACCGAGCCAACGCCCCCCGACACTCCTCGAGAGCGGCACGGTGACGGGTCCGCGTGAGCAGCGGCGCCGCCGAGGACGGGCAACAACTGGCAACTTCGCCTTCGAGAACAGCCAGAAGTTCCTCGATGCCCTCCCCCGTGAGGGCGGAAACGGGTAGGGCGGGGCGTCCGGCAACGGCCAGCGGTGGCGGCGGCCGACCGAGATCCACCTTGTTTACGACAACGATGGTACGGGCGTCGACGAACTCCGCCGTCCGCCCATCGGTCTCCGGCCAGATGGCGCCATCGAACACGGCAAGCTTGAGGTCGGCATCGCGGGCGCGACGCAAGGCTCGGCGCACGCCCTCGTCTTCAACACGACTCACCGTGGCGCGCAACCCCGCCGTATCGGCAATCACCAGGGGATAGCCTCCGAGGTCGAGGTGGATTTCGATGATGTCGCGGGTGGTGCCAGCGGTCTCCGCGACGATCGCCGCGTCGCGCCGCGCCAACAGATTGAGAAGGCTCGACTTGCCGGCATTGGGCGGGCCGATGATGGCCAAATGAACACCGTCGCGCAAGCGCTCGCCGCGGCGATCGTCGCGCACATGAGCGGCGATCGCGGCGTCCAGGCCCAAGACATCGCGGCGCACGTCCTCCTCCAGATCCCCGGGCAGGTCCTCATCGGAGAAATCGATGGTGGCTTCGAGGCGGGCCACCAGTCCCACCAGGACACCGTGCCAGCCCCCATAAAGGCGACCCAGCTCACCCTCCATTTGGCGCAAGGCCTGCCGCCGTTGCGCCTCGGTCTCGGCGTTGATCAGGTCGGCTAGGCCCTCGGCCGCCGTCAGATCGAGCTTGCCGTGTTCGAAGGCGCGCCGCGTAAACTCGCCGGGCTCGGCGACGCGCAGCGCCGGTATTGCCGCCAACGCGTCGAGCACGGCGCCGACCACGGCGCGCCCCCCGTGTACATGAAACTCAACCACGTCCTCGCCGGTGAAGCTGGCCGGCGCCGGAAACCACACGGCGAGGCCTTGGTCGATGGTTTCCCCGCTTATTGGATCGCAAAAGGTGGCGCGGCTCATGCGGCGGGCCGCGGGCGGCGCGGCACCGGTCAAATGGCTAAGGGCACCGGCGGCACCTGGACCGGAAAGGCGGACCACCGCGACGCCGGCACGGGGACCGCCGCTGGACAGGGCAAAGATGGTTTCATCACTCATTGCGATGTATCTACGGAGCGCTGTAACACCTTATTTAGTATGTTCAATCCAATTATACCCAACATCAGGGGATGCTGATGGGATGCACAACTTCATGCTTTGTCCTCCCTCGCCGTCTCTGGCCGAGCCCGCCCAAAGGGGTTAAGGTTGTCCATGTCCTCTCGGGCCCCAAGTTAAGCCAGCGCAAATATCTGCGCAACGGCGCTGCTGGTGCGGTGGCCGTATATTCCAGACGCGGAAACGACGATGCCCCGAAACGCTTTAGCCGTCGAAACCAGCCCCTATCTACTGCAGCACAAGGACAATCCGGTGGCGTGGCGGCCGTGGGGCACCGCTGTCCTCGAGCGGGCCCAGCGCCAAGACAGGCCGATCCTCCTTTCC
Organism: Rhodospirillales bacterium; assembly: GCA_036011345.1. GTDB lineage: Bacteria > Pseudomonadota > Alphaproteobacteria > Rhodospirillales > JASLQF01 > JASLQF01. Next base: position 13,255 of record DASCNF010000139.1, read on the forward strand.
ATCGGTTACTCGGCCTGCCACTGGTGTCACGTGATGGCCCACGAAAGCTTCGAGAACGACGACATCGCGGCGTTGATGAACGAGCTTTTCATCAACGTCAAGGTGGACCGCGAGGAGCGCCCTGATCTCGATACCATCTATCAGACGTCCTTGGCGCTCCTCGGCCAGCAGGGCGGCTGGCCGCTGACCATGTTCCTGACCCCCGACGGCCAACCTTTCTGGGGCGGCACCTATTTTCCGCCCACCAACCGTTACGGGCGCCTCGGTTTTCCCGATGTGCTGAGAGGCATTTCACAGACCTACCACACGCAAAAAGACAAAGTGCTGGAAAACGTCAAGGCCCTCAGCCAGGCCATGGCCGACATGGCCAAGCCCAAGGAAGCCGGCGAACTTTCCGTCGCCGTCCTCGACCAGGCGGCCACCAGCGCCGTGCGCATGATCGATCCAATCAGGGGCGGTACCATGGGGGCGCCTAAGTTCCCCCAGCCATCTTTCTTCAAGTTCCTGTGGCGCGCCTATCTGCGTACCGGGTCGACACCGTTCGGCGAGGCGGTCACGGTAGCCCTGAGCAACATGTGCCAGGGCGGCATATACGATCATCTGGGAGGTGGCTTCGCGCGCTATTCCACCGATGATGACTGGCTGGCGCCGCATTTCGAGAAGATGCTTTACGACAACGCGCTCCTCGTCGAACTGCTCAGCGAGGTATGGCTGGAGACCGGTGATCCCCTCTACGCCACGCGGGTGCGCGAAACCATCGAATGGGCGCTCCGCGAGATGCGCGTCACGGCCCATGCCGACGACGACGCCTCCTTCGCCTTCGCCAGCGCCTTCGACGCCGACAGCGAAGGCGAGGAGGGCAAGTTCTATGTGTGGACCGAGGCCGAGATCGATGCCCTGCTCGGCGGCGAGGCCGCCGAGTTCAAGAAAGTCTACGACGTGGCACCCGGCGGCAACTGGGAAGGGCACACGATTCTCAACCGCTCCAGCGACCTCGTCCTTGCTTCGGAGCAGGTGGAGCTCCGGCTCGCCCGCTGCCGCGAAACGCTCTTTCAGGCGCGTGCCAAGCGGGAGCCCCCGGACAAGGACGACAAGGCCCTGACCGACTGGAACGGCATGATGATCTCGGCTCTCGTCATCGCGGGTACCGTATTCGAGAAAACGGCGTGGACGGAAGCCGCTCAGGCGGCATTTTCCTTCGTCCTAGAACACATGCTTGAAAACGGCCGGTTAGGTCACTCCTGGCGCGCCGGACGGCTGCGCCACGCCGCCGTCATCGACGATTACGCGCACTTGGCGCGCGCCGCGTTGCTGCTCTTCGAGGCGACAGGGGATGGAGCCTATCTGGACCATGCCGAGGCGTGGGTGGCCACCGCCGACAGTCATTACTGGGACACGGGTTCGGGCGGCTATTTCCTTGCCGCCGATGACACCCACGATCTCATCGCCCGTACCAAGACGGTCTTCGATAGTGCCGTGCCTTCCGGCAACGGGGTCATGGTGGAGGTGCTGGCGCGCCTCTTTTACGTGCGCGGCGATGACACCTATCGGGATCGGGCCGAAGAATTGACGCGCGCCTTCGCCGGCCAGCCGCCCGAGCACATGGCCAATTCCCCGACCCTCCTCAACGGCTACGAGCTCCTGGAGAGGGCCCGCCAAATCGTCGTCGTCGGCCACCCCCGGGCGGACGCCACCGCCGAGCTGACGTGCTCCGCACTGGCCGGCGGGCTGGCCAACCGGGTGCTCGTGCGCCTCGCCCCCGGCGCCGACTTGCCAGCCACTCATCCGGCGGCCGGCAAGGGTCTGGTCGACGGCAAGCCCGCCGCCTACGTCTGCAACGGGCCGACCTGCGCCCTGCCGGTTACCGACGGCGCTAGTCTGCGCAAAGCCCTCGATGGCGCCTAGCGTCCACTAGGCCGGGCCATGAGTCACGTTTCCATGAAAAGCCCGCTCGGTCCGCTTACCCTCTTCGCGGACGCCGACGCGCTCATCGCCGTCGAATGGGGCGGCGCGCCGGACCCCGCGCCGACGCCCGTGTTACGAGAAGCGGTGGCGCAACTGGAGGCCTACTTCCGCGGTCACCTTACATCCTTCGAGCTTCCGTTACGCCTGCCCAGCTCGCCCTTTCAACGCGCCGTATGGGTGCTCATGGGCGATATCCCTTATGGCGCCACCCGTACGTATGGGGACCTGGCGCGAGAGCTGGACAGCGCGCCGCGCGCCGTCGGCGGCGCCTGCGGGCGCAACCCGATCCCCATCATCGTCCCCTGTCACCGCGTGCTGGGCGCCGGCGGACGCATGGCCGGCTATTCGGGGGGCGCCGGGGTGGAAACCAAGCAGGCTCTGTTACGCCTCGAGGGCGTCAGCCTTTTGTGATCGCGCCGGGGCTTGCTCCCGGGTGGAGCATTCGTTATTGAAGCCCCTACACTGACACCACGCGTCATGGCGGCGTCGCGTCTTGCATCGCTTCATCATCGTCGGGAAGGAAACATGACCAAGGCCATCCGAATTCACGAGCAAGGGGTTCCTGAACTCATGCGCTGGGAGGACGTCGAGGTTGGCGCTCCCGGAAAAGGCGAGGCCCGCGTCCGTCACACAGCAGTGGGCCTTAATTATATCGATGTTTATCAACGCTCGGGCGTCTACAAGCTTCCCATGCCGATGATCCTCGGCCTAGAGGGCGCCGGGGTTGTCGAGGAGGTCGGGGTCGGGGTCGATGACCTGAAGCCGGGTCAGCGCGTCGCCTACGCGGGGATACCGCCGGGGGCCTACACCGAGGAGCGCCTGATCCCCGCGCACCGTCTCGTCTCCCTCCCCGACAGCCTGGACGACCAACAGGGCGCCGCCATGATGCTGCAAGGCATGACGGCCCAGTACCTGATCCGCAGGACCTACCGGGTGCGGGACGGCGACACCATTCTTGTCCACGCCGCCGCCGGTGGTGTCGGCCTCATTCTTTGCCAGTGGGCCAAGCACCTGGGCGTCACCGTGATCGGCACGGTAGGCACCGACGGGAAGGCGGAACTGGCCCGTGCCAACGGTTGCGCCCACACCATCGTCTATTCCCGCGAAAATGTCGCCGAGCGGGTGCGCGAGATTACCGGTGGTGAAGGCGTACCCGCGGTTTACGACTCGGTGGGCCAGGCGACGTTCGAGGGCTCGATCGATTCCTTGAGACCGCTTGGCATGATGGTCAGTTTCGGCAACGCCTCGGGACCGCTGGCGCCCCTCGATTCCAGCATCCTGGCCGCCAAGGGCTCGCTTTTCTTTACCCGGCCGTCGTTGATGACGTATACGGCGGCGCGCGAGGACCTGTTGGCCTCGGCCGGCGAGCTGTTCGACGTGGTGATGGGCGGCCACGTGAAAATCGCCGTCAACCAGACTTACGCGCTCGAAGACGCGGTCCAGGCCCATCGCGACCTAGAGGCCCGCAAGACTACGGGATCGACCGTCCTCATTCCATTAAAAGCATCGTAGGGGCGGGTTTCAATCCCGCCCCTACAGTCCGGTGTTGACCGCGGTTCAGGTGTTCATGGCGTCGAAGAAATCGGCGTTG
>DASCNF010000140.1:0-6543 GCA_036011345.1 Rhodospirillales bacterium
TGCGGCGCGCCGTAAATCTCGTCCCGGGTCATGACCACCCAGGCGATGCGCGCCGCCCTGTTGGCCATGGCGACAGCGACCAGCTTGGCCGGCTTTCTGTGCAACAGGCCGGCGGCCCAGGGATGGACGTCCGGGTGGAGCCGCGCCCATGGAAGCTGCGAGGTCATGCCGTTGACCAAGAGACGGCGGAGATACTGATCGCCCATCTTGGAGATGCCTCCCAAGCGCGCCTTGCCGCCACTGGAATTGACCCTCGGTGTCAACCCCAGCCAGGTGGCAAACTGCCGGCCCGACGTGAACTGATGCGGATCGGCGACTGTCGCCGCCAGTGCCGATGCGGTGATGGCGCCGATCCCCGGAATGGTCTTAAGGCGTTTCGCCATCTCGCTTTCTCAGAACCACGCCACCAGCTCCTCTTCAAGCTCTCCGATCCACGCCTGCAAATCGCGCACCTGCGCGGCCAAGGTTATCATCACCGTGGTTGCCAGCGCCGGAATGTCCAATGCCTCGCCATCGAGAAGTTGCTCCACCAGCCTGAGCACATGCTGAATACCGCCGTGTTGGCGGTGCCCTGCGGTGACGGAATCTTAAGTCCCTTTGGTGCATGAAGGGACAGCCCAGCTTCGTGAGGACAGGAAGTCATGGTTTTCCGCATTACCTGTCTCGCCGGCGCCTGCTCCGCTTTGGATCTGGATGGCGCCGACGTGGTGCAGGACAGCCCGCAAGAGATCAAGGTCGAAATCAGTTACGCCGCCGCCGCCGAGGGGGTCAACGCGCGCGCCAAGGCCTCGAGGCACTGCGAGGAATACGGAAAAAAGGCGGTCTGGTACGGTCACGACCGGGACGGCACCATGCACTTCAAGTGCGAGTGACGGGGTTTTCCGCTACCGCCAATTTACCCGGCGTTTCCCCGGTTCCGCGTCTCGAATAGATCGCGCAGGCAGTCGTCGGCCGACACCTGGACGACGCTTCGCCCGCGCGCCTCGGCATGCGCCACCGTGAAGCCGCCTCCGCGTTTGTAAAGGAAGAGATCGAGGAAGCAGGTGCCTCCCGCGTAGCGCCAGATTTCGGCCGGATCGTCGCGGCGTTTGAAGCCGGGTGGGCCCAGAAACGCCGTCACCTCTTGGGGGGGGAGCCCGATCAGCTCGCCAGCTCGGGGCAGGGAAGGCGCGCCAAGAGAGCCCAGTTTCCCGCCGTCCTTGCCGATCGCCTCCATCAGCGGCCGCGTGGCGGATGCCAGAGGATCCGGAGCTGCGCCGGCAAAGGCCGATACAACCACATTGTCGGCCGTCGACCCGGCCAGCGCCGCAGGCACGCCGGGCACCGCCGGCGCCTCGGGCGAAGCGGGTGCCACAGGTGTCACGGTGGGCGCTGAGAGAGCGGACAATTCTTCCGGTGGCGCCGAAGTCCCGCAAGCTGCGAGAAAGGCGGCATGGGTTAGGATCATCCCCGCCAGCCTTACCCGCCGCGCCGCGCGGGTGATGGCCCGGCGCCGGAAACGGGGCACGGAAAGGCCTATCAGGATCACGATTATTCGAAATCCGGCTTTGTCGCCGCGTCCCCGATGACGCGAGCGTCGGAGAGGGAAGCCTCCACCTGCCCCTCGACGACCAACTTGTCGCACGACGTTATCTCGCCGCCTAGGAAAATCTCGCGGCCCACGGTCAGTTTCTTGCTTTCGCTCTCCCGCGACCGCGGCCGTTCGAGGCACCGCGGCGCGCTTGGGATGTCGACCACGCCATGCGGCGCGTTTCCCTGGAACGCCACCGGCCCCGGTGGTTTAGTGGGGGCGTGTGATCCCTTCTTGGAAAAGGGCTTTAGCGGCGGCGCCTCCATGTCGTCGGCGCCCGGCTTTTCCTCGGTCGATCCTTTTTTCTTTTGATCGTCATCCTGGTCTTTCCGAAACATGATGTCTTTGGCCTCCTCGTGCTGCGGGATTGCGTGGCCTCGAGCGTCACGCCCAGGGGCGGATGGCGGGTCCGTTCACGCCGGGTTGCCGCGCCAAGCCTCGAACAAGTGGACCATGGCGGCACACGCGGCGACCGGCGTCAACAGGTTTGCCACCGGCACGGTCAGGAGAAACGCGGTAACCGCGCCAAAGGCGAATAGGCGGCCGCGATTCGCTTTTCTCAGCGTCCGGGCCTCTTCCCGGCCGACTCGGCGCAACGCCACCAGCTCGAAATATTCCCGACCCAGAAGATACCCGTTCGCGGCGTAGAAGACAAAAAGGAAAACCGGCGCAATCAATAGCAACGGGAGCATCAGGACGTTGACGACGATGAGGACCGCGAGAAAGTGCACTGCCGTCAGCACCGACTGGCCGAGGGGTTGTCCCCGGGCCGGCGTCAGGTGTGGGTAGTGCCGGGCCTCCACCGCCGCCGCTACGGCTTCCAGGAGGACGCCGACAGCGGCGCTGACGACGCCCGGAAACAAAAACCAGGTGAGGGCCAGTGTCGCCACGTAACCGAGGACGTCGGTCGCCCACTCCAGCCAGCCGGTCTCGAACAGCGCCGAGTTGGCAAGCAGATAATCGATGACGCCCCACAGGACCGCGAAGACCGCTACCGCGATGGCGATGGCCATCCACAGGACGTGCCGTATGGCCGGATCAGAGAACTGGTCGAGGGCTTTAATGTATGCGGATAACATGTTGATACAAGAGATTAATAGTCGATCTCCACATGATAAGTCGGTCTGTTTAAGGGCGCTCCGCCGCGCGTGCAAGTTGATTCCGCCATGCCGCGCCGACTCTCCCGGGTGGCGTCGGCAACGTCCTCGGGGGACGGCGTAGCGGGCGGCGGCATGTCCGGGGGACATCGGACTGGTGCCCCGATCTTGCTCGCGGCCGGCGCGCCGCTATACTGCGCGCCGGCGCGGCACCGCAAGGGAGGACTGTTCATGGCCGAGGCGCGTTTCGATGCGCTCGGCGTCGGCAATGCCATCGTCGACGTGCTGGCCCATGCCGACGATGCGTTTCTCAATGCCCACGGGCTCGCCAAGGGGTCGATGACGCTGATCGACGAGGACGCCGTCGGCCGGCTTTACGACGCCATGGGCCCGGCCATCGAATGCTCGGGCGGATCGGCGGCTAACACCATCGCCGGTCTGGCTTCGCTCGGCGGCTCGGGAGCCTTCATCGGTAAGGTCCGCGACGATGAAATGGGTGCCTTTTTCCGCCACGACATCCGGGCCCTCGGTATCACTTTCGAAACCCTGCTAGCCGACGATGGCGCGCCGACGGCGCGTTGCCTGATCCTGGTCACGCCGGACGCGCAACGCACCATGCAGACCTATCTCGGGGCGTGCGTGGAACTCGGCCCCGACGATATCGATCCCGACCTCGTTGCCGACGCCGAGGTGTGTTACCTGGAGGGCTACCTGTGGGACCGGCCGCTGGCCAAGGAAGCCTTCCTCAAGGCGGCGCGGATCGCCCATCAAGCGGGGCGCCGGGTATCGCTGAGCCTGTCCGATCCGTTTTGTGTAGACCGTCACCGCGCCGACTTTCTCAGCTTGGTCGAAGACCACGTAGACGTTCTGTTCGCCAATGAAGAGGAAGTCCTCTCCCTCTATCAGGTCGAGACCTTCGACGCCGCCCTGCAATGGGTGCGTGGGCACTGCGAGATTGCAGCGCTCACCCGCGGCGAGAAAGGCTCGGTAATCGTCTCCGGCGATGAGGTGCACGTCGTCGACGCCGAGCCCGTGGAGCGTATCGTCGATACCACCGGTGCCGGCGACGCCTATGCCGCCGGTTTTCTCCATGGCCTCAACGGCGGTCGCGATCTGGCGGCGTGCGCGCGCATCGGCGGCGTCGGGGCGGCCGAAGTGATCGCGCACATGGGGGCCCGCCCCGAAACCTCGCTGCAGGACGAGGTCGCGCGGAGGCTCCCTTAGACACCGTGGCTAGACGCCGCTAGGAACCGCGATCGACGCCGGAATCGCCTTTTCTTGTCGCCCGCTTGGCGGTACCCTTGCAGCCCATGCGGCGCGCCCACCCCTCGTTGACCCCGTCATGACCGACACAGGCATGACAGACACCGGCGTTCACACCCAGCCGCGGGCGATACCGGGTCACCGCTTCGTCGCATCCGCATTCTGGCGTGCCTTGCCGGCCGGCATGCGGCGGCGCTGGTGGATGTTTCGGCCGCTCGATCTGATGGCCCGCCACTGGCCGATCTTCAAGCGCCGACGCGGCCTTCTCGTGGTGCGCATGGACGGCATCGGCGACATGGTGTTGTTCCGTGCCGGGCTCGACCATTACGCCGAGGCGTTCGGGGTCGAGAAAGCGGACGTCACGGTGCTCGGGTGCGCCAGCTGGGGCGGCATTGCCGAGGAGATCTTCGCCGGCTACCGCGTCGAGATCATCGACGAGCACGCCTATGCGCGCCAGCCGCTGTATCGTTTCCGCGTGTCTCTATGGGTGCGCCAGTTGGCGCCCGCCATCGCCGTCTGCGATTCTTATCTGCGCCGGGCGCTCATGGCCGACAGCCTGGTGTGGGTGTCGGCGGCGCCCCGTCAGGTGGTGTCGCTGCCCTATGTCAACGAGCCCGTCCGCCCTGAGTTCAAGTACTACCTGAGCCAAGTGGACAAAATCGTCGATACCGGCGTCTATCCGGTCCATGAAGTGGTCCGCCATTACCGTTTCGTTTCGGCGCTGACCGGCCGCGACGTGGCGCCGGCGCCGCCGCGTATCGCGTGGCGCGACCAAAAGCCGCCCATCGTGGGCGGCGCGCCCTATGTCGTCCTTAATCCGGGCAGCAACGAACCGGGCCGGCGCTGGCCCTTTTCGGGCTACCGGGAGATGGCCGACCGGCTTCTGGCGGCGGGCTACCGCGTGGTGCTGGTGGGCAGCGCCGAGGAGAAGCCGGAAGACGACGCCGTCGCCGATCTCTCAGGACACGCCGGCGTCATAGACCTGATCGGACGGACGGCGTTGCCCGGGCTCCTCGATCTAATGAAGCACGCGGCGGCGGTGATCAGCAACGACACCGGCCCGGCGCACGTCAGCATCGCGCTCGGCACGCCGACGATGGTCGTCGTCGGGGGCGGCCACTTCGGCTGCTTCGTTCCCTATCCGGAAGGAGTGGCCCCGGCCCATGCCCGTTTCGTATTTCACGAGATGGAGTGCTATCACTGTTTCTGGCGTTGCTACAAACGGGCCCGCAAGGAAGACGTCTTCCCCTGCATCGACGCCGTCAGCGTGGACCAGGTGTGGGCCGAAGTAAAGGCGTTATTGGACCAGGGCGCGGATGATGCCATGGCGCAAACGGAAAGCTAAGAGATGAGCGATTCATCCAATATCGACTTCTACGAAACCTATGCCCGGTTCAAGGAATACGCGGCCCCCAACCCAAGCGCCAAGGAGAGCGGGCGTTTTGAGGAGGAGTTATGGCAACCGGCCGGCTGCGCCAAGGATATGTCTTTCCTCGAGATAGGCTGCGGAAACGGTCATTTCCTCGCCTATCTGCGTGAAAAGGGTGTCACGGAATTTCTCGGCATCGACCACGATTCGGCGCTGGCTGGTTATGTTCCGGCCGAGCTCGCCGAGCATTTCCGCGTCATCGACGTATGGGAGTTCCTGGACAGCAATTCCGGCCAGCGCCGCTTCGATCGCATCGTCATGCTCGACGTCCTCGAGCACTTCACGGCCAAGGATGGGGCACGGTTACTTGGTGGACTGGGGCAAATTCTGCGGCCGGGCGGAAGAATCCTGGTGCGGGTTCCCAACATGAGTTCGCCCTGGGGTGCCCAATACCAGTTCGGCGACCTCACCCACCGGGCGGCCTACAATCCGACCAGCATGCGCCAGTTGGCCGAGGCCAGTGGATATGCCTGTACAGCATGCTATCCCCACCGCCAAAGAAGTCCCAGCCGCCGATTTCTCGACCGCCTTTTTCACGCCCTCCTTTCGCGCATCTTGATGACGCCACCGGAGATTTGGTCGGCGAATTTCTTCGCCATCCTCGAACGCCGGGACGATTGATGATTTTCGCCACGCGAGGGAAAGGGACCGATTGGGCGAATGGGCTGCCCTTGCCCCGGTCCCGAAGGTAGGATGGTGCTCGTTGTCGAACTTATCCGCGGATGTCGGTCAATATGACGATTGATTTTTATGACGGGTATCGTCGCGACTACAAGTTTGTCCATCTTCAGAAGAAGCATGTGAGACAATTCGATCGCGAGTTCGCGCGGGCCAGCGGCTTTAGCTCGAATATGTCCGTTCTCGAGCTTGGCTGCGGCAATGGGTTATTTCTTCAATACCTCGAACATAAAGGCGCCAAGGATTTCCTCGGCGTCGACCGGGATGCCGAGTTGCGCAAGTGTATGCCGGTTACCGTCGCCGACCGGTTTCAAATTGGTGATTTTTGGAACTTCCTTTCGGAAAACAAAGGGCGCCGGCACTTTAACAGAGTGGTCTTGTTCGACGTTCTCGAACATTTCCCGGCCGAAAAAGGGAGCGAACTGTTACGCCGGATCAGTGAAATTCTGGAGCCCGACGGGGCAATCGTGGCGCGGGTCCCGAACCTGTCTTCTCCTTGGGGTCCG
>DASCNF010000141.1:0-4443 GCA_036011345.1 Rhodospirillales bacterium
GTGCGACGTCTGCACCGGCGCATTGGCGAGGACGCGGCGCAAGCCACCAATGGCGCGGACGGCGACGAATTGGCCAAGGTGGTCGTTTACCTGGGCGACTACATAGACCGCGGACCCGGCTCCTGCGAGGTGATCGATCTCCTACTCAATACGCCATTGCAGGGATTCGAGGCCGCCCATCTGAAGGGAAACCACGAGGAGTTCCTGCTCCGTTTCTGGGAAGACGGCTCCTTGGTCGAAGCTTGGTTGAGTAACGGTGGGCTGGATACGCTGCGCAGCTATGGTGTTGAGTTCCTCGACCTTGGCTTGTCCGGCGATTTCCTAGCCGAGGCGCGGCGGCGTCTGCGCCAAGCCCTGCCGCCCAGGCATCTAGACTTCTTCCAAAGCCTGGCGCGCTGGCACGTCGAGGGAGACTACCTCTTCGTCCACGCCGGCCTCAGGCCCGGCGTTCCCCTGGACCGACAGAAGGACCAGGACCTTTTGTGGATTCGCCACAAGTTTCTCGACTCCAGCGCCGATTTCGGCAAGGTCGTGGTGCATGGCCACACCATCTCGCCCGAAGTCGACACGGCGCCCAACCGCATCGGCATCGATACCGGCGCTTATTATTCGGGCCGCCTCACCTGCCTGGTGCTCGAGGGAGCGACGCGCCGTTTCATCCACACCTGATGTAAAGACCCCGGGACGTCCGCCGCCCGTTTCCCATAACCCTTTGTCGCTCCTCGTGTTCGGTGGTAGTACTCCGCAAGGATTTTTCAGGCGAGGCACGCAGTCATGGCGTCACCAAAACGGGTGCTGGTCACGGGCGGGGCCGGCTTCCTCGGCTCCCATCTCTGCGAGCGTTTATTCGACGACGGCCATGAGGTGCTGTGCGTTGACAACTACTTCACCAGCTCCAAGGAGAACGTCGGCCGCCTCCTGGACCGCCAACGGTTCGAGATCCTGCGCCACGACATCACCTTCCCCCTCTATGTGGAGGTCGATGAGATCTACAACCTGGCGTGCCCGGCGTCCCCCGTGCATTACCAGTTCGACCCGGTGCAGACGACCAAGACCTGCGTCCATGGCACCATCAACATGCTGGGTCTGGCCAAGCGCACCGGCGCCAAGATCCTGCAGGCCTCGACCAGCGAGGTGTACGGCGACCCCGAGGTGCATCCCCAGCCCGAGGACTACCGCGGCCGCGTCAACTCCATCGGCCCGCGCGCCTGCTACGACGAGGGCAAGCGCTGCGCCGAGACCCTTTTCTTCGACTATCACCGCCAGAACCGGGTCAACATCCGGGTGGCGCGCATCTTCAACACCTATGGGCCGCGCATGCTGCCCGACGACGGACGGGTGGTCTCCAACTTCATCGTCCAGGCCCTGAAGGGCGAGGCCATCACTATCTACGGCGACGGCAGTCAGACGCGGGCGTTCTGCTACGTCGACGACCTGATCGACGGCCTGGTGCGCCTGATGGACGCCGATGACAAACTGACCGGCCCCGTCAACCTGGGCAATCCCGCCGAGTTCACCATCGCCGAGTTGGCCGAGAAGGTGATGGCGCTCACCGGATCGAAGGCCAGGCTCGAAAACCGCCCAGTGCCCGCGGACGACCCCACCCAGCGCTGCCCCGACATCGCCCTGGCGCGCGCCAAGCTGGGCTGGGAGCCGACGGTGACGCTCAACGACGGACTCAAGAAGACCATCGAGTACTTCAAAGAAATCGTCTAGGCCGATCAGTCCTTGAGCATATCGAGGACCTGGAGCAGCCTTTGAACCAAGTGGTCGTGGTAAATCTTACCCTTCTCCGCGGTGGCGGCGGTGGGATTGCCGAAGATCGCGTCGCCGGTGTCGTCGAAGACCTGCTTCAGGCCCTGCGCCGTTATCGGCACGTAGCAAAGCGTGTCCTCTGGTTCCCTGGGGTCCATGTGGTAGAGAGATTTCGGTTCGTAGGGGTTGTCCTTGGCGTTCTCCATCTTCATGAGCTGCGGGTAGCGGTAAAGCATGTGCGAGGTCTCGCAGTCGTCGGCGTGGCCGATGGCGGCGAAACCCATATCGGCGGCCATTTCCTTGCACATGTAGATGGGGTCGAAGATGACCACCTTGACGCTGAACTTGCGCTGCACCCGCTCGGCGGCGATCTGCAGCCACGGGATGTTGGTCAGGCGGTGGCCGTTGACGGCGGCGAATTTCCTGAAGCCGTGCTCGGCCAGCGATTCCACGGCGTCCGAAAAAACCTCGATCATGACTTCCGCGCGGATGGTGATGGTCCCGGGCCGCGCCATGTGGTGCGGGCTCCAGCCTAACCACATGGGCGGGGTGACTAGGACGCCGGAGCGTTCGCTGGCATCCTCGGCCAGGGTCAAGGCCACGTAGGTGTCGTTGCCGAGGGGAGCGAAGCGGCCGTGCTGTTCGGTGCTCCCCACCGGGATGATGATCCGGTCGTCCTTGCCGAGGTAGGCCTCGACGTCCGGCCAAGCCTGTTCCTGAAGTAAAAGGGCCGCCATGGTTTTTCCTCCTTGAATTCTAAATCGCGCCGCCGTCGGTGGCGCTGCCTCACACGTTTGCCAGTACTCACCGTGCCTTGCATTGACTTCCGTCATCCGCCAGCCGAAGCGCGCCTTCATGGTATGGGGAGGGGAGGGGTCAGCACCGACAGGTGCCTACGGAGGTGCCGGGAGGCGGCACGGCCAGCCACCGCCTCAAGCCGCCGCCCCCCACGCCGCCTCATAGACCCGCCTACCCCAGCCGCGCAGGCCGCGCTCGCTGGCGCCGGCCTCTCCGCCTTCCAGCCATTCGCGCACGGGCACGAAGAAGCCGCTCTTGGGGCGCCCCAGCACGGCCCCAGGCAGGGGCTCTGCCAGGACCTCCGCCATGGCCTGTTTGGTGGGGGCGCCGGCGCCGCCCACATGCGGCGCCACCTGGGCGAAAAACTCAGCGTCGACCAGGGGAACGCGTATCTCCAGAGAATGCGCCATGCCCGCCCAGTCGGCATCGCGCAGGAGCTGGTTTCCCATGTACCAGGTCATTTCCAGGGCGGCGACCTTGGCGCGCGGCTGGGCGATTCCCGCGGCGCAGGTTGCCAGTGCCAGGCGCGGGGCAAGTTCCCGCCAGCCGGCGCGCAGCAGATCGGCGTCGAGCACCGAGCCCAGTTCCCAGGGCATGAACAGCCCGCGGCGCAGCAAATAGGCGTCGCCATAGGTGGTGCCGTACTCCAGGAGCCCCGCCGCCTTGGGCGAGATGTGCCGCGCCAGGTGCCCGAGCAGCGGCGCCGCCACCACCCTCAAGCCCCGGCCCAGCGCGGCGCCCCCCGGCACCCAGCCGAGGTGACCAACCAGGGCGGGAACCTGGCGGAAGGTGTCGTAACCGCCGAAGAACTCGTCCCCGCCGAGGCCCGACAAGGCCACCTTGAGCCCCATCGCCGCTGCCTCCTTGGCGACGAAATAAGTGTTTACCCCGTCGATCGAGGGCTGGTCCATGGCCGCCAGAAGGGCCCCCAGGTCGCCGTGAAAGTCGGCCCCCGTCACCCATCGGGTGTGGTGGCGCGTGCCATAGGTGGCGGCCACCGCCTCGGCGAGCGGCACCTCGTCGCGGGACGTCCCTCGGAATTCTTCGAAGCCGAGGGTCATGGTATCGAGATCGCCGTTCCGTGATTCCGACGCCAACCCCGTAATAGCTGCCGAATCGAGGCCGGCGGAGAGGAACGCGCCTACCGGCACATCGGCGACCAAGTGATGCTCGACCGACTCGCGAAGCGCCTTGCCCAGGTCGAGTGGCGGCGGCGCGCCCGCCGTCGCGGCGAGTTGGCGGGCCGGCTCGAAGTAGCGCTCGATACGGCGACCACCGGCGGCATCGATCCACAACGTCGAGCCCGCCGCCACGGCGCGGATGTCGGCGTACAAGGTGTGGGGCTCGGGCACGTAGCCGAACAGGAAGAACCCGACGTGGCCGGCGGGGTCGGGCGCGCCGCCAACGCCGCCGCCGGCCAGCAGCGCCTTGACCTGGGAGGCGACGCGGAGCGTCTTGCCGTCGTCGGTGTAATAGAGGGGCTTGATGCCGAAGGGGTCGCGCCCGAGCAGCATGCCGCGGCGCACCTCGTCCCATAGGGCGAAGGCGAACATGCCGCGCAGGTGGCGCACCATGTCGGGGCCGTAGCGGTCGTAGAGGTGCAGCAGCACCTCGGTGTCGGACTCGGTCTCGAACACCCGGCCTTCCGCCTGCAGGCGACGGCGCAGGGCGCGGAAGTTGTAGATCTCGCCGTTGTAGGCAATGCGGAGGCGCCCGCCGGCCAAGGCCATGGGCTGGTTGGCGGCCTGCGAAAGGTCGATGATGGAAAGCCGCCGGTGGCCGAGGCCGACGCGGCTGTCCGCCGATATCCACGATCCCTCGGCATCGGGGCCGCGCGCCGTCATGGTGTCGCGCACGGCGATCAGCTCGCCCGACTCGACGTTGGGCGCG
>DASCNF010000142.1:0-4934 GCA_036011345.1 Rhodospirillales bacterium
CGCAAGACCATAAGATCTCGCCGCCGCGGCGCAGCGACATGAAGCACTCCATGGAAGCCCTGATCCACCATTTCAAGTTGTTCACCGAGGGCTACCACGTACCTTCCGGCGAGACCTACACGGTGGTCGAGGCACCGAAGGGGGAATTCGGTGTTTATCTCATCTCGAACGGCACCAACAAACCCTACCGCTGCAAGATACGGGCGCCCGGGTTCGCCCACCTGCAAGCGTTGGATTTCCTCTCCAGGGGCCATATGCTGGCGGACGTGGTCGCCAATATCGGTTCCCTGGACATCGTCTTCGGAGAGATCGATCGATGACCGACACGCGCGGCGATGCGGCCCTGCAAACCGACGATTTTTCCTTTACCGCGGCGAATCTTGCCAAGGCCAAGGCCATTATCGCGCGCTATCCGAAAGGGCGCCAGGCGAGCGCCGTCATGCCACTGCTCGATCTCGGGCAGCGCCAGAACGGCGGCTGGTTGCTGCCCGGTGCCGTCGAATGCGTGGCCGAAATGCTGGACATGCCGTTCATACGGGTATGGGAGGTTGCCAGCTTCTATACCATGTACAACTGCGCGCCGGTCGGCCGGAACCACGTCCAGGTGTGTACAAATATCTCGTGCTGGCTGCGTGGCTCGGACGACGTGCTTGACACCTGCCGTAACGCGCTCGACGTCGAAGTCGGCGAGACCACGGACGACGGCCTGTTTACCCTTTCCGAGGTGGAGTGCCTGGGCGCCTGCGTCAACGCCCCGACGATCATGATCAACGACAATTTTTACGAAGATCTGGACGCTGGCAGCACCCAGGCCATCCTGAACACCCTGAAGGACGGCGGCACGCCGACCCCCGGTCCGCAAAACGGCCGTCGCGGGTGCGAGTCGGCGGCCGGTCCGACCACCCTGAGCGAGGTGCCGCTGTTCAAGCCTAAGAAACCGGCAAAGAAAAGGCGCCCGGCCAAGGGCAAGCCTTCGGGAGGCACCTGATGCTGCGCGACGAAGACCGGATATTCACCAACCTTTACGGGTTCAAGGACAGCGGGCTGGAAGGCGCGCGGTCCCTGGGCGATTGGGACGACACCAAGGGACTGCTCGCTCGCGGGCGCGAGGACATCGTCGAGGAAATGAAGGAATCCGGGCTGCGCGGCCGCGGCGGCGCCGGCTTCGGATGCGGCATGAAATGGTCGTTCATGCCCAAGGAAGCCAGCGACCGGCCTCTTTATCTGGTGGTCAACGCGGACGAGGGCGAGCCCGGAACCTGCAAAGACCGCGAAATCCTGCGCAACGAACCCCACAAGCTGGTCGAGGGCTGCCTGGTCGCCGGCTTCGCCATGGGCGCCAACACGGCTTACATCTACGTGCGCGGCGAGTTCTTGCGTGAGGCCGAGGCCCTGCAGCGCGCCATCGACGAGGCCAACGAGGCTGGGCTCATCGGCAAGGATGCCTGTGGCTCGAGCTGGGATTTCGATATCCACCTGCATCTCGGTCAGGGGGCCTATATCTGCGGCGAGGAAACCGCCCTCATCGAAAGCCTGGAAGGCAAGAAGGGGCAACCCCGCCTGAAGCCGCCGTTCCCCGCCAACGTCGGGCTTTACGGATGTCCGACCACGGTCAACAACGTAGAGACCATCGCCGTGGTGCCGACCATCCTGCGGCGCGGTGGTGGTTGGTTCGCGGGTTTGGGCCGCCCCAACAACACCGGCACCAAGATCTTTTGCATCTCCGGCCACGTCGAGAATCCGTGCACGGTAGAAGAGGAGATGGGCATATCGCTGCGCGAACTCATCGATAAACACGCCGGCGGCGTGCGCGGCGGCTGGGGCAATCTGCAGGCCGTGATCCCTGGTGGCTCCTCGGTACCGATGGTGCCAAAGTCGGTCTGCGATACCCTTTGCCTCGACTTCGATTCATGCTCCGAGGCCAAGACCGGCCTGGGCACGGGCGCCGTCATCGTCATGGACAAATCGGTGGATGTGCTTAGGGCGGTTGCCCGGCTATCGCGCTTTTACATGCACGAAAGCTGCGGCCAGTGCACGCCGTGCCGCGAGGGAACGGGTTGGCTGTGGCGCATGATGGAGCGGGTGTGCGACGGCAACGCCACCCTCGACGAGCTCGACGTCCTGGAAGAAGTCACCTATCAGATCGAGGGGCATACCATCTGCGCGCTGGGCGACGCGGCGGCATGGCCGGTGCAGGGTCTGTTCCGCCACTTCCGCCCGCAGATGGAAGAACGTATCGCCACCCAACAGACGGCGCTGGCGACGGAAGCGGCCTGAGGAACCCGGGATGCCAAAACTGACCATCAACGGCATCGAAGTGGGGGTGGAAGCCGGCATGACGGTGCTCCAGGCCTGCGAGCAGGCCGGCGCCGAGATACCGCGTTTCTGCTACCACGAGCGACTAGCCATCGCCGGCAACTGCCGTATGTGCCTAGTGTCCATGGAGCGCGTCTCCACGCCAATCGCGTCGTGCGCCATGCCGGTCGCCGACGGCATGGTCATCCACACCAACACCCCGGAAGTGCAGAAGATGCGCAAGGGAGTGATGGAGTTCCTTCTCATCAACCATCCGCTGGACTGCCCGATCTGCGATCAGGGCGGCGAATGCGACCTGCAGGACCAGGCGATGGCCTACGGCCTCGACCACGGCCGCTACCTCGAGAACAAGCGGGCCGTCAAGGGAAAGAACATGGGGCCGCTGATCAAAACCTTCATGACCCGCTGCATCCACTGCACGCGCTGCATCCGATTCGCCGAGGACGTTGCCGGGGTTCCCGAACTCGGGGCCGTCGGGCGGGGCGAGCACATGGAGATCACCACCTACATGGAGCGCGCCATGACGTCGGAGCTTTCCGGCAACGTCATCGACCTGTGCCCGGTCGGCGCGCTGACCTCGGCGCCTTATGCTTTTGGTGCCCGCTCCTGGGAGCTTGGCAAGACCGAGTCGGTCGACGTGTTCGACGCCGTGGGCAGCAACATCCGGGTCGATTCCCGCGGTCCCGTGGTCATGCGCATTCTGCCGCGACTCAATGACGACGTGAACGAAGAATGGATTTCCGACAAGACCCGCTTCGCCTGCGACGGGCTGAAGCGCCAGCGCCTGGATCAGCCGTATGTGCGCCGCGACGGCCGCTTGGCGCCGGCGTCCTGGGCGCAAGCCCTTGGCGCCGTGGCCGACAGGATGAAGGGGGTGGACGGAAGCAGGGTGGCCGCCCTAGCCGGGGACTTAGCGGATTGCGAATCCATGATGGCGCTGAAGGACTTAATGACGGCGCTGGACTCGCCCAACCTCGATTGCCGCCAGGATGGCGCCAAGTTAGATCCAGCCTGCCGCGCTGCCTACCTGTTCAACACGACCATCGCCGGCATCGAGGACTCCGACGCCTGTCTGGTTATGGGCGCCAACCCGCGCTGGGAGGCGCCGCTCGTCAACCTTCGACTGCGCAAGCGCGCCCTGGCCGGCGGCTTCACTGTCGGGGTCCTGGGGCCGAAGGTGGATCTCACCTACGCCTATCACAAACTCGGCAACGAGCCGGGCGTGTTGGCTGCCATGGCGGCGGGCGATCACCCTTTCACCAAGGTCCTCAAGCGCGCCCAACGGCCAATGCTCATTCTCGGCATGGGCGCCTTGGCGCGTCCCGACGGCGCCGCCATCCTGGCGGCGGCACGGCAGATAGCCGAGGACACCGGCATGATCCGGGAAAAGGACGGCTGGAACGGCTTCAACGTACTGCACGCCGCCGCCGCCCGCGTCGGGGGCCTCGATCTTGGCTTCGTGCCGGGGACGGGAGGACGTGACACCGAGGCCATTCTGCGGGGCGCCACGCAAGGCGAGATCGAAGCCCTCTACCTGCTCGGCGCCGACGAAATCGACATGGCGCGCCTCGGTAGCGCCTTTGTCGTCTACCAGGGCCACCACGGCGACGCCGGGGCGGCGCGTGCCGACGTGGTCCTTCCGGGCGCCGCCTACACGGAAAAGAACGCCACCTACGTCAGCACCGAAGGACGGGTGCAGTTGGGGCGCCTCGCCGTGTTTCCACCCGGCGAGGCGCGCCAGGACTGGAAGATCCTCCGCGCCCTCTCCGACGCGATGGGGGTGACCCTACCTTACGATTCGCTGGGCGAGGTGCGCGCCCGTCTCATCGAGAGCAACCCCGTCTTCTCCGTAACCGATACGGTGCAGGCGGCCTCCTGGGGATCGTTCGGCACGGCCGGGGAGATCGGCTCCGTTCCTTTCGCCCCGCCCATCGAAAATTTCTATATGACCGACCCGATCAGCCGGGTGTCGGAAACCATGGCCGAATGCACCGCGACGTTTGTCCAGACGACGCAAAGGATGACCGGCACCGATGGCTGATGCCACTTACCAGTTCATCCTGGAGACGTCTTGGCTCATCACCAAGATCGTCGCCATCATCGTGCCGCTGCTATTGGCGGTGGCCTACGTTACCTATGCCGAACGCAAGGTGATCGGGGCCATGCAGCTGCGCCGCGGCCCCAACGTGGTGGGGCCGTGGGGGCTCCTGCAGCCCATCGCCGACGGACTCAAGCTGTTCCTCAAGGAAACCATCATCCCGACCGGGGCTAACCGGGGGGTGTTCCTATTGGCGCCAAGCGTGACCTTCGCCCTCTCGCTCGTCGCGTGGGCGGTGATCCCCTTCGACGAGGACATGGTGCTGGCCAACATCAACGTGGGTGTTCTCTATCTTTTCGCTATTTCGTCGCTTGGCGTCTACGGCATCCTCATGGCCGGCTGGTCGAGCAATTCCAAATACGCGTTTCTCGGTGCCCTGCGCTCGGCGGCGCAGATGGTGTCCTACGAAGTGTCCATGGGCTTCATCATCATCTCCGTGCTGTTGTGCGTGGGCTCGCTCAATCTTTCCGACATCGTCATGGCGCAGCGCGACGTGTGGTTCGTCATCCCGCTTTTCCCC
>DASCNF010000143.1:0-10149 GCA_036011345.1 Rhodospirillales bacterium
CGCTTGCCCCCCTCTTTCGGTTCGATATCCAGTTCGAACGCCTTGTCGGACGCGTCCCGCGCCCGCAGCCGCACGGCGCGCCACGAGAAGCCGTCGTGGGACAGGGTGGCCGCGACCTTGCCGATGTATTGTTCCTCGCCAACCCAAACCCGATCGATGGCGGCAACCAGATCGAACTCCGGCCCAGCCTCCGCCGTCCCGGCCTCGAGGAGGTCGTCGATCATCGGCGACAGATCAAACTCTGCCCCCTGGAAACTGGTATCCCAGCCGCCACCCGGCCGCGCCCTGATTTCACCGGCGACATCGGTCCTGCCGTAGGCGAGTCGGTCGATAAGCACCCGTTCCAGGCCGCCACCGTCGACCGCGAAACGCGCCGCCCCGCGTGCCGTCATGCCACCGGTGGAGACGGTGAACCCCGGAATATCCGCGACGCGCCCCCGCCGCAGGTTCACCGTCACTTCGGCGCTTCCTGGCACGTCGGCCGGCTTGCGCCATCTCAAAACCGGAACCGCGAGATCAAGGCCCGAAAGGTCCAACTTCGCCTCGAACCGGCCTTTCACACCATCGATTTCGGTGAAGCGCGCATCCACCTTGACGGCACCGCTTGCAATATCGGGCGGAGGAAGCACCATGTCGGGACCGAGATCGCCAAGCTTGTGGATATCCTCGATGGTGCCGGTGAGTTCGTAGCGCCGGCGAAAAGGCGCCGTGGCGGCAAAGTTCTCCCGCCACGCCAGGGTGACGGGGATCTCGCTCAGCATCGCCCCCCCCTTGACGTCCATGCCCCGCTTGTCGGCGTCGAGGACAAAGCGGCCGCTGCTGATATCGCGGCCGAACAAGGCGCCGGGAAGACCGATATCCGTCAATTTCGATTGCGCCCGGACTTCCACCCGCTCGAACGTGAGATCCTTTTCCAAGATGAAGCGCATATTCAATCGGGTAGCCGCCGAGCCCCAGGTCTGGACAGCATCGATGCCCACCGCCCGGGCCAGGCCAAGGGGCGCGTGATCGACCAATCGCATGGCGTCCCGAAACGGACCGGAGATCCGCAGGTGGAGCTCGAGGAACTGGTCGTGTTCGTCGAGTCCGGTGACTTCGATTGTTCCCCCCTCGACGGCGAGCCCGCCGGCGGCGGCGCCGTTAAGCGCGAAGTCGATGCGCGTCTCGTCGAACTTGGCGGCGGCGAAGACTTTGCGCACCTTGGGCATGGGCGCCAAGTAATCGATGGTAAGGTCCTCGAGCCCGAAGCCCCCTTTTATCGACAGGACATCGAAGGAGCCGTCTCCGTCTCGACGCAGATGAATGGTGGCGTGAACGTCCGTGGCGACGCCGTCGGAAAGGTTGGCCAGCACCCATTTCCGCGTATCCCCGGCCCAACCCTTCGGCCAGTAACGCGGGAAGTCGTCCACGGTGGCGCGGTCGAGCGAAGCGTCGGCCATGATGGTCAAGTCGCCGCCCACTCCCTCGACCCTGGCATTGACGGCGGCCACGGGACCGCCGGTCTCCATCTTCAGGGCGTCCACCTCCAAGCGCCGCTCCTTACGGAAATAGCGGCCCCTGGCGCGCACCTTTTCCAGGGGAATCGCATATCCCTGGGGCGGCAGGCGCAGCGTGCCCCCGGCGCCCGCGTCGACGACGATTTCCTCGATCTCCAATACCTGCGAGCCTCCCTGGTAGCGGCCCCGCGCGTTCAGCCCGGCGACACCGAGCCATTGAGCCAGCGGGTCCGGAAGCCGCAGACGGCCGCGACTGCCCTTTACGTCGAAGGCCAGGTTTGCCAGCTCACCGTCCACCGACATGGCGATCCGCAAGGTCCCTTCGAACGGCACCTCGACGGCTGAAAGGTCCGCCATCCGCGGCAGGACCTGAGCGTATTCAGCGGGAACGACGTCGAAAAAATCAACGTCGAGATCGACGCGGCGGGCGTCCATATGGTAGCTCCCGCTCGCCTTTACCCGGGCCGGCCGGTCTCCCGCCTCCAACTCGAAGGAGGCCGACCCCCCGATGCCCGTCGCTTGACGCCACAGCCGCATCTCTGTCGCGGGCACCCGCCACGTCCTTTGCAGCACCCGATCCTCGACCGTCAAGCGCGTCTTCACCATGCTGAAGCGAGTCAGATAACTCGACGGGTGGTCGCGGTCGGGGGGGGTCATAAAGGCGGCCAGCCCCCCTCTCAACAAGGCTTCCAACACCTCAGTGCCCTGTTCGAACCCAAACCGCAAGCGGCCGTCCCGATCGCGCACCAGATGCAGGCTGGATCCGAACA
The DNA here is from genome assembly GCA_036011345.1 of Rhodospirillales bacterium. Lineage (GTDB taxonomy): Bacteria > Pseudomonadota > Alphaproteobacteria > Rhodospirillales > JASLQF01 > JASLQF01. The sequence continues at coordinate 2,267 of DASCNF010000143.1, forward strand.
GTTCGACATTGCTGGGAGCCACCACGCCCCCCAGCAAAGCCCGCCCGCTGATGGAAAACGCCAACTCCGGCACGCTGGCGATGACCGCCCCGCCGGGGTCGATGGCACGCACGTTGACGACACGAATGTCGAAGGTCCGATCCCATCCGGCCCAGATCAGGATGGTGTCGTCCAATTTGATACGCACCGACTGCTGGCTCGCCTGCAAGGCGCGTTCGACGTAGGGCGAAAGAAAGGCCAGCGACACCGGGCCCGCGGACAGCCGCCAGACGAGCAACAGCAACAGGATGGCCAAGCCGGCGCCAAGCGCCCCCAATATCTGGATCAGTCCTCGGAACGTCCGCAAGAACACCGGTTATCTCCTCCCTCCCGCGGCGTCTTGACCGCGTTTGCCGGTTCACGCAGTGTGCCCCAGACTGGAGCACCAGAGAATGCACCATTTTGGCTTCCAGCCAAACGATCTTCCGAGCCCGGCCAGCGAGCAACACGCCGCCTTGGGGTTGGAGCGCTGGCGCGACTCGGTGGCCCGGGTCAAGGACGCCGAAGTCGCCGCGGCGGCGCGCCGCATGGCCGAAGACGCGGACGGCCGACGGCTTCTCGAAACTCTTTTCGGCAACAGCCCCTATCTGACCCTATGCGCCGTTCGCGATCCGGGCGTCATGGCGGGGATTTTCACCCGCGGCCCGGATGCCGTGGTCGCCGACATCATGGGTGGCTTGGAGGCCATGCGCGGAAAAACGGTCGATAGCTCGGCGATGGCCAGCCACCTGCGCATAGCGAAGCGACACGTGGCTCTTGCCGTGGCCGTTGCCGATATCGCCGGCGTGTGGCCCCTGGAACGTGTCACCGGCGCGCTCAGCGACTTCGCGGAAGCGGCGCTTGGCCGCGTCGCTGCAACCCTGCTCGGGGAGACGGCGGCTAACGGCGTCATCGTCCCGGCCGACCCCGGGGATCCCGAGCGGGACTCGGGCCTAGTGGTACTCGGCATGGGGAAGCTCGGCGCGCGCGAGCTCAACTATTCCAGCGATATCGATCTGGTCATCCTTTACGACCACGAACGCATGTGCGCTAACAAGCCCGACGAGTTGCACAATCACATGGTGCGCCTGGCCCGCAATCTGGTGCGGCTGATGGAAGAGCGCACCGCCGAGGGCTACGTATTCCGCACCGACCTGAGGCTGAGGCCCGACCCCGGTTCGACGCCGCCGGCGCTCTCCGTGCTCGCCGCCGAGACCTATTACGAGAGCCTCGGCCAGAATTGGGAGCGGGCCGCCATGATAAAGGCCCGTCCCGTCGCCGGGGACCGGGAATGCGGCGCCCGCTTCCTCGATTCCCTCAAGCCCTTCATCTGGCGCAAGAACCTTGATTTCGCGGCAATCCGGGACATCCATTCGATCAAGCGTCAGATCACTGCGGCGCGCGGCGGCGGCAAACTGGCGCTCGGCGGACACAACGTCAAGCTGGGTCGCGGCGGTATCCGCGAGATCGAGTTTTTCGTGCAAACCCAGCAGTTGATCTGGGGCGGCCGCGAGCCTGATTTGCGCGGCGCCGGCACGCTCGACGCCCTCGACGCCCTCGCCGCCGGCGGCAAGATCTCCCGCGCCACGGCCGAGGATATGACTAACTCCTACCGATACCTGCGGCGGGTCGAACATTTCTTGCAAATGCTCAACGACGAACAAACACAAAAGCTGCCCGAGAACGAAGAAGAGCTCGCCGCGTTCGCCGTCTTTCTCGGATATGCGGACGGCGGCGCCTTCGCCGCCGAGTTCCTGGAGACCCTCGACGGCGTCAAATCCCACTACGCTGAACTGTTCGAGGACGCACCCTCCCTGGGCGCCGCGGGCGCCGCCGCCGGTAACCTAGTGTTCACTGGCCCGGACGCCGATCCCGACACCATCCGAACCATCGCGTCGCTCGGCTACGAGAACCCGGAAACCGTGGATGGGGCGGTGCGCGGCTGGCACCACGGGCGCTACCGCGCCATGCGCAGCACGCGGGCCCGCGAGTTGCTGACCGAGTTGATGCCACGGTTGTTGGCGGCGTTGGCAAAAACGCCGCTGCCCGACGATACCTTTGTCCGCTTCGACCGCTTCCTTGCCGGTTTGCCGGCCGGGGTGCAGCTCTTTGCCATGTTCTATTCCAGGCCGGAGCTCCTCGACCTGGTAGCGGAGATCATCGGCACGGCGCCGCGCCTGGCCGAACACCTGAGCCGCAACCCGGCGGTCCTGGAAAGCGTGCTGGGCGCCGACTTTTTCGACCCGCCGCCACCAGCGAACCTCCTCGAGGAGGAATTGGACCTCCTGCTCGCCCAGGCCCGGGACTTCGAGGGCGTGTTGAGCTATTGCCGGCGCTGGACCAACGACCGCAAGTTCCAGGTGGGGGTACAAAGCCTCGGCAAGCGCCTCACGCCGCGCGACGCGGCAAGCGCCCTGAGCAACATCGCCGACGTCGTCCTCGGCCTATTGTCTTCGCGGGTCGAGGACGAATTCGCCCGCCAGCACGGTACCGTCGCGGGGGCCGGGATGCTCATGGTGGCGTTGGGCAAACTGGGCGGCCACGAAATGACGCCGTCGTCGGACCTGGACATCATTTTCGTCTACGACGCGCCGGACGACGTCGAGGTCTCCGACGGTCCCGCCCCGCTGCCGCCGACCCAGTACTATGCCAGGCTCTCCCAGCGGCTCATCAACGCGGTGACGGCGCCGACCTCGGAGGGCCGCCTCTACGAGGTGGACATGCGCCTGCGCCCGTCCGGCAGCACCGGCCCCATCGCGTCCAGCCGGCAAGCATTCGTGCACTACCACGAGGATGCCGCCTGGACCTGGGAACACATGGCGCTGACCCGCGCCCGCGTCATCGCCGGCCCGCCGGCCCTCAAGGCACAGGTGGAAAAAGTGATCCGCGACACCCTGACGCGCCGGCGCGACGCCGACAGGCTGCTCGGCGACGTGGCCGAGATGCGCCGGCGCGTGGACGACGAGCACCACACCGACGTCCTCTGGGACATCAAGCATGTACGCGGCGGCCTGGTGGACGTCGAATTCATCGCCCAGTATCTGCAACTCAGACACGCCCACCGAAACCCCGAAATCCTGTCCCCCGCCACGCGGACGGCGCTAACGCGCATGGGTAACGCCGGGCTGCTCGACGCGGCGCGCGCCGGCCAGCTCATCGAGGCCCTAGACCTGTGGCAGGGCCTCCAGGGCATGCTGCGCCTGACCCTCGAGGGACAGGTGCCAGGCACCGACAGCATTCCGGCTGGCCTGCGTGACATCCTGGCCACCGTCGGCGGCGCCGCCGACTTCACCGGGCTCGATGAGAAAATGCGGGCCGTCGCCGAACGCACCCGCGGGCTCTATGACGAACTGGTCGCCGCGCCGGCGGCGGCGCTCGCCGAGGCGGAAAAAAGGAAGGAGGGCGGCGGCCAGGAATAACGGTCGTCCCCTGAACGATTTCTTGAATGGCATCCAACAAAAGGTCCTCAATAGGACGCATTGGAGTCTCACCGGAGGACATCTTGATCCGCCGCATCGTCATGGCACTGCCGCTCGCGCTTTGTGCCGTCGGCACCGGTTCAAGTGCGGCGGAGCGCGTCTACCTCGAACTGGTGCTGCTAGCCGACGCATCACGCTCCATCGATGACGATGAGATCCGCTGCCAACGCCGGAATTACGCGGCCGCCATCACCCACCCGCAAATCCTGGCGGCGATCTCCCACGGATACAGGCAAAGGATCGCCGTGACCTACGTCGAATGGGGCGGCGAGAATTCGCAGAAAGTGGTGGTTCCCTGGACCATCATCGGCTTCTCGGGCGACAGCGCCAACAGCTTCGGCGGAATTCCCATTACCGACGCGCGGGCGGCGGCGCTCGCCGACAACATCGTGATCAACGGGTTGGCCATCCTGTGCGCCGACTGTTCTTCGGGGCGGCCGATCTTCTATTATCTTGAGGCCGCCTTCGCCCAGCACATCATTGGCGGGCGCGGCAGTTTCGTGGTCACCGCCGACGGCCCCCGGCGCTTTCGCCCTGGCGGTGCGCCGAAAACTTTTGCTCGAGATCGTTGGCACGCCGGGTGGGCGCACGCACGGACCAGTGAAAACGAAGGCAGCCCTTCAAACTGTGGTTAGATGGCACTCTGACCGGGGAGGGAGCGGACTGCGCTCCCTATCCTCCTGTTGTCGGTCGTTGTTCCTCTTTCAGGGCGGCGCGGCCGGCGGGAGTGATGTGGTGGCTCGGCCTGAAACCCGTCCCCCGCTCCATCAGGCCATCTGAAACCATGTTCACGCACGCCTTTTCATCGGCACCCGGAGACCTCAAATGCGGCCAGGGGACAAAGAAGTGGCCGTCTTCCGTTCGGTTTGCGGATTTCAATATACGCCTCTGTGCCGCGGCAAGTTCGGTCCTGTGTGTTATGACCCTTCCTCCCCATTCTCGACGTATTCACTATTGTAGCCCTGCCAGGAGAAATCGGAAGCCCCTTCGAGGCCGCGCATCTTGGCCTAGTCGGCGGCCTCCTCCGTGCTTCCCTCGACACGGGCGGCGAGCGCCGCGGCCATGAAGTCGTCGAGGTCGCCGTCGAGGACGGCCTGGGTGTTCGAGGTCTCGATCCCGGTGCGCAGGTCCTTGACCATCTGGTAGGGCTGCAGCACGTAGGAGCGGATCTGGTGGCCCCAGCCGATATCAGTCTTGGCGGCGTGCTCGGCCTGCGCCGCCTCCTCGCGCTTGCGCAACTCGAACTCGTAGAGGCGGGCCCGCAGCATGGCCATGACGGTGGCCCGGTTGCGGTGCTGGGAGCGGTCGTTCTGGCACTGCACGACGATGCCGGTCGGCAGATGGGTCATGCGCACCGCGCTGTCGGTGCGGTTGACGTGCTGGCCGCCAGCTCCCGAGGCGCGGTAGGTATCGACGCGCAGGTCCTTGTCCTGGATGTCCACCACGATGGTGTCATCTACCACCGGGTAGATGCCGACGGAGGCGAAGCTGGTATGGCGCCGGGCGCTCGAATCGTAGGGCGAAATGCGCACCAGGCGGTGGACGCCGCTTTCCGTCTTCAGCAAGCCGTAGGCGTTGGGGCCGACGACGCGCACGCTCGCCGACTTGAGCCCCGCCTCCTCGCCAGCGCTCTCCTCAATCCACTCGACCTTGTAGTCGTGCGCCTCCGCCCAGCGAGTGTACATGCGCAGCATCATCTCGGCCCAGTCCTGGGCCTCGGTGCCGCCAGCGCCGGCGTGGACTTCCAGGTAACAATCGTTGGCGTCGGCCTCGCCGGAGAGCAGGGTTTCGAGCTGCCGCTTAGCGGCGCGCGCGCCGAGCTCGGTGAGCGCCGCCTCGGCCTCGGCGACCACTTCCGCCTCGCCCTCCGCCTCGCCGAGTTCCAGGAGTTCCAGGTTGTCAGCGAGCTGGCGCTCGATGTCCTCGATGCCGGCGATTCCAGTTTCCAGGCGGGTGCGTTCGCGCATCACCGCCTGCGCCTTGGCCGGGTCCTCCCAGAGGGTAGGGTCCTCGGCCCGCGCGTTCAGCTCACCGAGGCAGCGGCGCGCCGCGTCGTAGTCAAAGATGCCTCCTCAGCAGTTCCAGGGACTGCTTGATCTGGTCGGCCAGGCTCTCGATTTCGGCGCGCATGCGGGATGATCTCCTTGGAGCAATGATCGGATCGGTTTTTACCCCCGAGGCGGGGCCCCACACAAGGGCGCAAGAGCGCTCAATAGAGCCCGCCGGTTCCCGTCGCCGGGGCGCCGCCGTCGGCGACGATGCCCTGCAGCACCGGGCGCCGCCCGGTCGGTTCGGTGCCCGGCTTGAAGGCCTCTAGGATGACGCCGCGCTCTCTCGGAAGGGCCAGTTCTCCGGTCGCCACATTGACCTGCACCAAGCGGATGCCCGGCGGAATGCGGAAGGGGATGGCCGGCTTGCCGCTTAGCGCCCCGGCCATGAAATCGCGGAATATGGGGGCGGCGACGGAGGAGCCGGTCTCCCGCCGGCCCAGGGTTCGCGGCGTATCGAACCCGGCGAAAACCCCGACGGCAAGATCGGGTGAGAAGCCGACGAACCAGGTATCAAAGCTGTCGTTGGTGGTGCCGGTCTTGCCGCCCAGCGGCTTACCCACCGCCTTGACGCGCCTGCCGGTGCCGCGCTCGACGACGCCCTGGAGGAAAGAAACCACCTGGTAAGCGCTGCCCGGGCCGGTCACGTTAGGGCGGGTATCGGGCACCACCGGCACCGTCTGGCCGGTCCAGAAGGTGGCCCGGCAATCGGGGCAGGGGCGCGCGTCGTGGCGGAACACGGTCTTGCCGTGGCGGTCCTGGATACGGTCGATGAGGGTCGGGCGGATGCGCTTGCCGCCGTTGACCAGCATGGCGTAAGCGGTGGTCAGCCGCAGCAACGTCGTCTCGCCGGCGCCGAGGGCCATGGACAAACGTTGCGGCAATTCGTCGACGATGGCGAAGCGCTCGGCATATTCGGCCACCTTGTCCATGCCGATGGTCTGCGCCAGCCTGACCGTCATCAGGTTGCGGGATTTCTCGATACCGAGGCGCATGGTGCTGGGGCCGTAGAATCTCTTGGCGTAGTTACCAGGCCGCCACTTGGGCAGCCCCGGCCCCTGGTCGACCACGAAGGGCGCATCGAGGATCAACGTGGACGGCGAAAACCCGGATTCGAGGGCGGCCAGATAGACAAAGGGCTTGAAGGCGGAGCCCGGCTGGCGCCTCGCCTGGGTGACCCGGTTGAACTGGCTTTTCCGGTAATCGTGGCCGCCGGACATGGCTAGGATGCGCCCGGTGTGAGGATCGAGCGCCACCAGGGCGCCCTCGATCTCGGGGATCTGGCGGAGCGTGAACGTTCTTTCTGGATAGGGCTTGGCGTCCTTGCCTTTGCCCGAGGCGGCCACCGCTTCCACGACGACGACGTCGCCGGGCACCAACACGTCGGCCGGGCGCCTGACCCGGGGCCCCAGATTCTGGTTCTTCATCCACGGACGCGCCCATTTCATTTCGGCCAGCGGGATGCGCCCGCGGCGGCCGTCGGCGAGGCCGATCTCGGCCACCGCGTCGTCCAGTCTCAGCACCACAGCCAGGGGCCGCCCCAGGGTTCCAGGCGGCGGCTCGATGCGCTCGAGCATGCCGCGCCATCTGAAATCCGCCTCGATTCGCGTCACCGGCCCGCGCCACCCGTGCCGGCGATCATAGGTCTCGAGCCCCCGGCGCAGCACGCGATCGGATATTTCCTGCAAGCGCGGATCGAGGGTGGTGCGCACCGACAACCCCCCTTCGTAGAGCTGGTCTTCGCCGTAGCGGATGGCCAGCTGGCGGCGCACCTCCTCGGCGAAGTAGTCGGCCTTAACGAACACCGTCTGCGAGCGGGAGCGCACGAACAACGGGGTGTTTCGCGCCTGTTTTGCTTCGGCGGCGGAGATGACGCCGTCCGCCTCCATGCGCCCGATGACCCAATCGCGGCGCACCTTCGCCGCCCGCGGGTGTTTCCGAGGGTTGTAGTTGTTGGGCGCCTTGGGCAGGGCGGCGAGGAAGGCCGCCTCGGGAATGCTCAACTCGCCGAGCGGCTTGTTGAAGTAGTTGAGTGCCGCCGCCGCCACCCCATAGGAGCCGAAGCCGAAATAGATCTCGTTGAGGTAGAGCTCGAGGATGCGGTCCTTGCCAAGCGCGTGCTCGATACGGAAGGCGAGGATCGCCTCCTTGATCTTGCGGTCGAAGGAAAGTTCGTTGCTCAACAGGAAGTTTTTGGCCACCTGTTGCGTGATGGTCGAGGCGCCGACTAGCCGGCGGTCCTTTCCCAGGTTCCTGAGGTTGATGAGGACGGCGCGCGCCACGCCGAACAGGTCTATGCCCGGGTGGCTGAAAAAATTCTTGTCCTCGGCCGAAAGGA
>DASCNF010000144.1:0-7043 GCA_036011345.1 Rhodospirillales bacterium
GTAAACCTTGGCAAATTCCTTGGAGCCCTGTTCGTCGAAACCGCGCGCCACTTCGAGGGAGAGATTCTGGAAATACTCTTCGTATTTCTTTTCGGCCCCATATCCGGTGCCGGCGACGACCATCGAGAGGGCCCGCTCCGGGTTCTGTAATCCCAAATGAAGTGTCGCGAAGCCTCCCATTGACATGCCGACGACGTGGGCCTGCTCGAGGGACAGGTGGTCCATGACGGCCAGGATGTCGGCCACGGCCAGGTCCTGGGAATACATTCCGACGTCTTCGGGCACGTCGGAAGGAGGGTAGCCCCGCGCGCCGAAAGTAACGCACCGGCAACGCCGGGCGAAATACCGCATTTGCGGTTCCCAGCTCCGATGATCGCCCGCGAATTCGTGAACGAAGACGATGGGTGGACCTTCGCCCGCCTCCTCGTAGTAGAGCCTTATGCCGTCAGGCGTCGTCGCGTAGGCCATTTCGCGGCACCCTCAGTACAAGCTGCCGTCCCGGTTGAGACCGCGCGCCACCTCCACCGCTTCCGGAAACAGCGCGCACAGCCGATCGATCCAGTCTTCCGGCACGGTGGTGCTGATTTTGACGAATTTGTCGCGGAAGCGCTCCGTATGATAGGCGGCTTGACGAATCATTATACCCTGGTCGCGGAAGGCATCGCACAACGCTTCGGGGCGAAGGCCCAGCCTGACGGCAAAAAATGAGCAAGGTCGACCTTCATCCCATCCGTAACAATCCGGACCTCCCAGACTTCTTCAAGCGCCATCTGCAAAAGCGCATCGAAGAACAAAACGGCCAGTACGGTCTGGCGTGGCGGTTGATCCGACGTTACCGCGAGGGCCGATATTGCCTAGCTAAGAAAGCTGGCGGAAAGCTGTGCCTCAACAACGCCAAGGTTCCCGGCGATGGTCCCCGTGGGAGATGTGGTTGGCATGGCGGAACGGGCCGGACCGGACCATGTCTGGCCAAGTGGGTCGGGGCCGAACCGTCGCCAACGTCGAACGAGGGGCGGCGCCCGCCCGCAGCCCTTCCATGCCGTGAGACAGTGTGCGAAGCGGCCCCTTTGGTGGCTTTGATTCCCTTTGGTAGCTTTGATTTAGGTGGAGATTTAAGCTTGAATCATGAATACTGATTTGAATGACAAGCGCTAATTGACAAGAGCCAATAAACTTGAATTGGACTGCGCGTAACCTCTAGCGTGGGGTAATGGGAACGTTTTCGACTTGGGCGATCACGAAGCGGCACGACAAAGGTCGCCAACCGGATTGCAAGCGTCGATGAGGCGCGCATGGGCGACGGGGTTGGTGGGGTTATGGGAGGTTCCGCACAAGATCGTTTACGCGTACCCGGTGGCGGGATTGTCCGCCGTGTTTCTGGTAGGAGTGCTCTTCTGGGGTGCCTTCAACTGGAGCCTGGAGTTGACCAATACGGAGGCGTTCTGTATCTCGTGCCACGAGATGGAGGATTACGTCTACAAGGAATACAGAAAAACCATCCACTACAACAACCGCACCGGCGTTCGCGCCACCTGTCCCGATTGCCACGTGCCCCGGGAATGGGTCTACAAGGTTGCGCGAAAGGCGGGGGCGACCAACGAACTCTTTCACTGGATGATAGGATCGATTGATTCCCTCGAAAAATTCAATGCCAAGCGGCTTGAACTGGCGAAGCACGTGTGGGCAAGCATGGAAGCAGCCGATTCGCGCGAGTGCCGCAACTGCCACGGTATCAATTTCATGGCCTACGAGGCGCAGACGGCGCAAGCGAGTATCATGCACGGGCTGGGGGAAGAGTGGAGTATGACCTGCATCTATTGCCACAAGGGCATCGCCCACACCCTGCCCCGGGGCTTCGACAAGAACGCCGTCATGGATGATCTCCATGAACGGATGGAGAAGGAGAAGGAGAACTGCCGGCAATGCCACGAAGACATGGTCAAGCCGCCCGGCGGCGAGGACTGGTAGCGCCAGAGGGCGTTGATGGCGGAAAGGATTAGAGAGGCCGGACCCAGAATAAGTACGTACAATTCCTTATTTCGCCTTCACTGAATTTTAATTGTGATGAAACCATGCGGGCGTTTACACACTGCTTGATGACAATAGGGAGAACACGATGTTCGCTCACAAATACGTAGCTTGCGGGGTGGCGGCAATGGTCTGGCTGGCTTTCGGAGGCGCCGCGCTTGCCGAGACGGCAACGCCGATGACGCTGAAACTGGGTAAGGAACTGTTCGTGGAGAATTGCGAGGTCTGTCACCAAGCCGACGCCATCGGCGAGCCGGGGTTTGCCCCTTCGCTCACCAATCCGGAACTGCTCAGCATTTCGTCAGACAAGTTCTTCATGAGCACCATCCGTGATGGCCGCGAAGACACCGGCATGATGCCATTTGCCCATCTGGGACGGAAGAACGTTCGCGCCATCGTCGCGTACCTGCGCTCCCACGCCGTGGGAACGAACCGGGCGGAGGAAGTGGAATCCCAGTCCGACGCCCGCGGCGACCCGCGCCTCGGCAAGCAGTGGTATGATTATATCTGCTCCACGTGTCATGGCTTAGCAGGGGACGGTTATGAGGCGGGCGGCACGGGCACGGCCATCGGCCTGCCGGGTTTCCTGAACAAGGTATCCGACGGTTTCATCCGCGAGACCATCAAGATAGGCCGCTCCAACACCCGCATGTTGGCGTTCCAGGGGCCGGCCGGCTTGGCCAACCTTTCCGACCTGGAGATCGACGACATCATCGTTTACCTGCGCAGCTTGACGACGAAATAGGAGGCTTGGACCCATGAAGCGTATCAAGAACCAATTGTCGCGGCGAGACTTTATGAAGTCCGGCGCCTTCATCACCGCCTCCGCCGCGGGCTCCGGGCTCATGGTCGGCGCCAATCCGGAGTTGGAGGTGGCGTCCGCCGAGGCCGCCGAAACCGAGGAAAACCGGACAACCGCCATCGCGCAATGTCCCTACTGCGGGGTGGGCTGCGGCACCATCATCCAGGTGGAGAACGGCAAGATCGTTTCCATGCGGCCCGACAAGGACCATCCGACCAACTATGGCCTGCAATGCATCAAGGGCCTGACTGCCGCCGAGCCCATGTATGTGGACCGCATGGAGGGCGATTCATACGTGCGCAAGGACGTCTGGGCGGAATGGAACAAGTCCGGTCACGGCGATCTCGATTTCGTCAGCCAGACGAAGGGCTCGTTCGACGAGGAGCACTTCGGCCGCGTGCCCTACGAGGAAGCCTCGGAGCTGGTCGACCACAAGATCGCCCACTTCGTCAAGAAGTACGGCGGCAACTCCATCGGTCTCTACGGTTCGGGCCAGCTCACCATGGAAGGGCAGTACCTCGAGAACCTTTTCATGAAGGGCGTTCTCGGCTCCAACACCATCGAGGCCAATGCCCGCATGTGCATGACCTCGGCGGTCACCGGCTACTTCGCCACGTTGGGCTCGGATACGCCGCCGCTGGCCTACGAGGACATCGAGCTTTCCGACATGATCCTGCATTTCGGGCACAACGCCCGCGAATCGCACCCAATCATTTTCTGGCGCGCCGCCGACCACAAAAAGAAGAAGAACATCCCGACGGTGGTCGTCGACCCACGGCGCACCGGCACGGTGATGGGCTATGAGGACATCAATCCCGAGAACACCATCCATGTCCCCATCCTCAACGGCGACATCAGCTTCCTGAACGCCATCGCCCACGTCCTCCTGAAGGACCACGGCGACGTGATCGACTGGGAGTTCGTCAAGAAGCACGCTACCGGCTGGAAGGAGTACGTCGACGGCGTGCTCAAGGATTACAGCCCGGAGCAGGTGCAGGACCGCATGGGCGGGCCCAATCACGACGTCTCGCCAAAACTCATCCGTCGGATCGCCGGCATGTTCGCCGACGCCACCCGCAAGCGACTGGCCCGTGCCAAGGGCAAGCAGATCGGGGGGTATGGCGGAGTCATCATCATGTGGGGCATCGGCTACAACCAGCATATCCACGGCCAGCACAACGTCATCTCCATCATCAACCTGTTGACGCTGACCGGCAATGTGGCCAAGCCCGGCTGCGGCCCCTTCTCGATGACCGGTCAGCCGAACGCCATGGGCGAACGCTTCACCGGCGGGCTCACCGGGCGTCTGCCGTTCAATATGCCGCTGAGCGACGCCAAGCATCGCCTGAATATGGCCAAGGCCTGGCGGGTGCCGGAGAAGAACCTGATCAACGCCATGAATTCCAAGAACCCGGGCTATGCCGTGGGCATGATGGAGCGCGCGCTCAAGGGTGACGTCAAGGCGTTCTTCTTCGTCTATGCCACCCATATCGACTTGCCCGACCAGTACAATCTGGTGCGCCCGGCGATCACCAAGACATTCAACGTGGTGCAGGAGATTTACCGCCACGCGCCCAACAATCTCTATGCCGACGTCATTTTCCCAGCCGCCACGTGGGGCGAGGTTGCGGGCGTCTATATAAGCTCAGAACGGCGTATCAACCTTTGCGAAAAGGCCGCCGAGCCGCCACCGGGCTGCCGTCCCGACATGGACATGGTCATCGACAAGGCCAAAGGAATCGGCACGCTCCTTGGGCTCGATATGAAAAAGACCCTACCTTACGAGCGCAAGGAGGACGGCTTCTACGCTTCGGAAGAGATCTTTCGCGATGTCATCAAGGCTTCGGTCGGCACGGACACGGACCTGACCGGCATCCTCGAGGTCGAGAAGCTGGACAAGATATCGCCTTACGAACAGCTCGCCGAGCTCCGCGGAATTCAGTGGCCGGCACCAAGCTACGAGAGCGCCCAGAACGGCGGCACCAAGCGCCGCTTCATGCTGCAGGAGGGCACCTGGGAGAACAAGCCCTATGGCTACTTCCGCACCAAGGACGGCAAGGTGCACATGAAGTTGTGCAAGCAAGACTATGGCGAGCGCGAGAAGTGGACCAAGGAGCTGATGAGGTTCGGCGCCGAGGAGGACCTTTACACCATCGACCACATGGACCTCATCAAGCTGGCGCGCGACAAGGGCCTCACCCCCGACATGCCGGACGAGAAACATCGCGGCAAGCGCTGGCAGGATGTTCCTAAGGACAAGTACCCCTTCTGGTTCGGGCTGGGCGTGGTGTACGAGCACTTCCACACGGCCAAGTCCAACCGTAGCCCGACGACGCGCCGGCTGGTTCCCGAGATGTATGTGGAGATGCATGCCGACGACGCCAAGGACTTGGGGATAAAGGACGGCGACAAGGTGCGCGTGGTGACCCGGCGCGGCTCCTTGGAAGCCCGTGCCCAGGTTGGCACCGACTCCCTGGTCAAGCCGGCGCGCAACAATGTGCCCCGCGGCTACATGTTCGGGCCGTGGAATTTGTCGGTGGCTGACAGCGCCGATCCCAAGAAGAACAAATGGCTGGCCAACGGCGTGACCAGCCGCATCTGGGATCCCGTTTCCGGGCAAGTGGACTTCAAGAAGAGCGCTTGCCGGATCGAGAAAATTTAGCAAGGAAACCGAGCGCGGGTGGGGCTTTTCCCCACTCGTGCCTGGGATTAGATCTCGTCCCGTGGAACGGCGAAATTTTCTCAAGGCATTGGCCGCAGGCGCCGTGGCGGCGTTCGTGCCCGAGGCCGCCCGATCGGCGCGGAACCGGCCCGGCTTACGCTATCTGCGCCCGCCCGGCGCGCGCCCGGAAGAGGAGTTCCTGAGCCGCTGTATCAATTGCGGCCAGTGCGGCGAGACCTGCCCCAACCGCACGATCAAGTATTTCGGCCTGGAGAACGGCTGGAACTCGATCGATACGCCCCACATCATCCCGCGCGAAAAGGGCTGCATCCTGTGCATGAAATGCGGCGATGTGTGCCCGACCGGCGCCATCCAGCCGATCAAACGAGAAGCCCAGGCCATCCTCGACGGGGTCAAGATGGGACACGCCAGGGTCGATGAAAGCCTATGCTTGTCCTACCAGGGCATTACCTGCGGGGTGTGCTACCGGGCCTGCCCGCTCCAGGATATCGCTATCACCGTCGGCCGCCTGGAGCAGCCCCATGTCACCGACAAATGCGTCGGGTGCGGCCTGTGCGAACGCTCGTGCATTCAGATGCCCCAGGCCGTCCGCGTCATTCCCGACCATGGATAAGTGCCCGGCAGCGGAAACATGAGCGCCCATCGCCGCCATCCGTTTTTCCTCTGGCGCCACTTGAACAAGGTGCGCTGGGTCGTATTGAGCATTGTATTGGCGATGCTCGTGCTGCTGCCCTTCCTGCATGTCTATCAAACCTACGTGGCAGCCCATGCCTATGACCTTCTGTCACCGTCGGAACAGCGGCTCTACGACATCATGGAGGTGCTGACCCAACCCTTCACCAGCGATCCGGCCGAGGATTTAGACGCCGTCAAGGGCAACACTTGGTCGGGAACCTTTTGGGGATTGAAGCTATCGGATCCGTTGGCCGCTGCGGGCCAGGCGGCGGCGAGCCTGACGCTTTATTGGCCGTTTCTGCTCACCGCGCTCATTCCCATCGCCTTCACCGCGGTGTTCGGGCGCTTTTTCTGCGGCTGGCTGTGTCCGACAACCTTTCTCTACGAGCTCAACACCAATCTCGCCGCCTGGCTACGTTGGGCCGGCCTGAAGCTCGGCGACCGCCACTTCGACAAGCGCCTCAAGTACGTCGTGTTGGGGCTCGGCTTGATCCTGTCGGCGATGACCGGTTCGGTGTTGGTGGCGGCGGTGTACCCACCCGCCATCATCGGCCGCGAGATCTACTACGGGGTCGCGCTCGGCGGCTTCGGTGCCGGCACCGTGTTCTTCCTGGGGACCTTGTTGTTCGACCTACTGGTGGTGCGCCGTGGCTTTTGCCGCTATTTGTGCCCGGGCGGCGCGCTCTATTCCCTGCTCGGCCACTACCGGCTGGTACGCATCCGCCGCATCGTCGAGAACTGTAACGACTGCGCTAAATGCAATGTCATTTGCGAGTTCGGCCTCGATCCCCTGCGCGACGGCTTCGGGCAGGAGTGCAACAATTGCGCGGCCTGTATCGCGGTCTGCCCCATGGA
>DASCNF010000145.1:0-10934 GCA_036011345.1 Rhodospirillales bacterium
TCGGCGGGCACCGGCATCGTGCACGCCGAGATGAACCTGGAGGATGAGGATACCATCCTCTTCCAGATCTAGATCATGACCGACGCGCCCGGTCACGCGCCGCGCTGGGAGACCCGCAAGTTCCCCACCGCGCCGCGCCGGGGCGCCCTGGTGGTGCTGGCCTCGGGACGGCCCGCCGACGCCGACGATCCCGGCGCCCTGCTGATCCACCAGGACGCGGCAATCCTCGGCACCACCATCGCGGCGGGTGCCGAGGCCATCCACAAGTTGGAGACCGGGCGCCGCGCCTACGTGGTGCCGAGCCTGGACGCGGTCGAGATCAAAGGTACCCCCGTGCCGGCCCGCGCTGGCGCCGCCATTTCGGGTGAACCGCGTCTGATCACCCGGGTCCTGGAGGACGCCGAGGTGGTGGTGGCGGATTTGCCTTAGCCAGCCCCCCGCGACAATCCTCCCGCCATCCACTACACTCGGGGGCGAATCGATCGCCCAAGAAAAGTACAGGGGAGGACAGCAACGATGGCAGGTTTTGAGATCACCATTGCCGCCCATAATGGCGGCTCGTTCATGGGCTATCTGTCGGTTCCGGCGTCCGGCGCCGGGCCCGGCGTCGTCGTCATCCAGGAGATTTTCGGGGTCAACGCGGTGATGCGCGGCGTCACCGATTGGCTGGCCGGCGAGGGCTACATGGCGCTGTGTCCCGATCTCTTCTGGCGCCAGGAGCCGGGCATCCAGCTCTCCGACCAGTCGCCCGAGGATTGGGAGCGCGCCTTCGAGCTGTTCGGCGGCTTCGACCTGGAGGCCGGAATCAAGGACCTGGACGCCACGGTCGAGGCCCTGCGCGGCACCGACGGTTGCCTGGGCAAGGTCGGCGCTATCGGCTTTTGCCTGGGCGGACGCCTCGCCTATCTCTCCGCCACCCGCACCAAGGCCGACGCCGCCGTCGGCTACTACGGGGTGATGCTCAACGAGCACCTAGACGAGGCCATCAACTGCCCGCTGGCCCTGCACATGGCCGGCGACGATGAGTTCGCGCCCGCCGAGGTGCAGCAGAAGGTGCACGCGGCGCTCGACGGCAATTCGCAGGTGGCGCTCTACGACTATCCGGGCCAGGGCCACGCCTTCGCCCGCCTCGGCGGCGAGTACTACGACAAGGCGGCTGCCGACCTCGCCAACGGACGCACGCTGGAGTTCCTGGGGGCCAACCTGGGATGAAACGAGCCGTTGGCGCGGTCGAGGCGTGACGCCGCATCGTCCAGGAAAACCCCAAGGATATCGCCGTGCTGCGCCACCTGGCGCGCAGCCTGATTTCGGTCGGCGACTTAGAGGCGGCGGCGGACGTGCGGCGCACCATCGTCACGTTGCGCCCCGATGACGCCGGCGCCCATTACGACCTGGCCGGCACGCTGGGGTTCATCCGCCGTTACGCTGAGGCGGCGGCGCCCATCGAGATCGCCATCCGTCTGGCCCCCGGCGACATCGCCGCCCGTCAGGCGGCCGCCGTCATCTACTTCAACTCGGGGCGCGCCGTCGATGCCGTCGCCTTCGCCTGGCTCGAGCGCGCCGCCCTCGGCGGTCACGTCAAGGCAATGGCGGTGATGGCCGAGGCCTACCTGGAGGGGCTCTACGGCCGCGCCGAGGACACCGCCAAGGCCACGGAATGGGTGCGCCGGGCGCGTGCCGCCCGCCTCGGCGAGTGAGCGGCCAAGCCAAAACGCGTTTGCCGGGCCTCACTTGAGGAGGATGTTGGTGACTTCGCGCAGCTGGGTGCGGGCGCGCAGCAGGTAGAATCCCTGGGCCGCCAGGTGGCTCGGCATGAGGAAGCCGTCGTTGGCGCCGTTGGAGATGATCAGGGGATCGAGGGCGGCCGCCGTTTTCAGGTTGTCCATCATCTGCCGCCACACGTTGCCGATCGCCTTCTCGGCAAGGACGCCGGCGAAGTCGCCGCCGATCTCGCGCAAGATCAGGTAGTAGCCGTAGAGGCGCCCCTTGGCGGCGTAGAAGATATCGTCAGCCTCGGTGTCGAACCAGCCGGTGTCGGACTCCGTGGCCCGCTTGTCGAGCACCGCCGACACGCTGCCCAGGTCGGCGGCGACGCGATCGAGAAAGGCGATCAGGTTGTCGGCGCGCCGGTCGTAGACGGCTTGGCCCGTCGCTAGGCGCGCGTTGTAGCTCAACAGTGCCTTCATGCCGGCGCGGTACTGCTTCTCGGCGCTCGCCGTCGGCATCAGGGATGTTGCCGGTTCCCACACCCAGATGGTGCCGTCGTACTTCAAGAGGCCCGAGGCACGGTCCAGGTCCGCATCCACCTGGCCCGAGCCCCGTGTCCGCCCCAGGGCGTCGGTCATCTCTATGGCGAAGCGGGCCACCGCGTAAATGGCGCCCATCTGGAAGTTGGGCATGTTGTCGAGGGCCGCGGACGGGAAGACGAAGGGCTTGTTGGCGACCCATGTCGAGGTGTTGACCTCGCGGTCGATGAGGGCGGCGGCGATGGCGACAGCGGCGCTGCCGCCCGTCGGCCGTCAACTCGGCGGGGGCCGCGAAATCCACGTCGTCGTTGATGCGGTGGGCCAGCATCATGCCAAGCGGGTAATAAAAAACGACGAAGACGGCGGCGACCAGGGCGGCGTTCAAGACCCGGCGCCACCGACGCCCGCCACCGATCCTCGGCCTGTCCGCGTCTTCGGGAAATTCCAGCACGTTGGTATTCCCTCCTTGGGGCGGTCGCAAGAGCTACAGTTTATCCCCATATGACCGTGAAGCCGCAACCGGCGATCGAGGAAGTGGAGCCGCCGCGCCCTGGTTTTTCTTAAAGGTCCGAATTTTCCTTAGAGGATGCGCCGGCAGCGGCTAAAGTCGCATGGCATCAAGGTGGGGAGAGGAATTCGGCACATGCCTTTTGTCAAGCGCGATGCCGACGGAAAAATCGCCGCCCTGATCCTTCAGGCGACCGAGGAGGGCCGCGAGGAGGTACCCTTCGACGACTCGGAACTCGGCGTCTTCCTGCAAAACAGCCTGATCGACGCGGTGGCCCAACGCCACTGGGTCGAAACGGACCACGGCCTGGCGCGGGTGATGGAGGACCTCATCGACCTCCTCATCGAAAAGAACGTCTTCCGTTTCTACGATTTGCCCGAGGCGGCCCAGGAGAAGCTCATCCAGCGCCGCGGCCTGCGCCGCGAATTCGCCTATGTAGAAACCCTCTTCGGCGACACCGAGGACGACGATTTTGTCGAGACGGCGGACGGCGAAGACGAAGGCTATCTTTAGGCTCTACTCGGCTGCGTCCCGGTAATCGTCGAGGGACGGGCACGTGCACACCAAATGGCGGTCGCCGTGGGCGTTGTCGATGCGTGCCACGGGCGGCCAGTACTTGGCGTCCCTGAGCCCGGCTACCGGGTAGGCCGCCGTCTCCCGGCTGTAGGGATGGCTCCATTCCTCCTCCGCCAGGACTTGCGCCGTGTGCGGCGCGTTGCACAAGGGGTTGTCGTCGGCCGGCCACTCGCCGGCCTCGATGTGCGCCGCTTCCCCGGCGATGGCGATCATGGCGTCGCAGAAGCGGTCGAGCTCGGCCTTGGATTCCGATTCCGTGGGCTCGATCATCAGCGTGCCGGCCACCGGCCACGACATGGTGGGCGCGTGGAAGCCGTAATCCATCAGCCTCTTGGCGATGTCGTCGACGGTGACCCTGGCGTTGTCCTTGAGGGGCCGCGTGTCGATGATGCACTCGTGAGCGACCAGGCCGTGCTCGCCGGCATACAGCACCGGGAAATGCTTCTCCAGGCGCCTGGCGACGTAGTTGGCGTTGAGGATCGCCACCTGGGTCGCCTTCTTGAGCCCGTCGCCCCCCATCAGCGCGATGTAGACCCACGAGATGGGCAGGATGCCGGCGGAACCCCACGGCGCCGCCGAGATGGCACCGATGCCGCTCTCCGGTCCGGCCTCGGCGACCAGGGGATGATTGGGCAGATAGGGTGCCAGGTGGGCACCGACGCCGATGGGGCCGACCCCCGGCCCGCCGCCGCCGTGGGGGATGCAAAACGTCTTGTGCAGGTTCATGTGGGCCACGTCGGGGCCGATCTCGCCGGGGAGGCAGCCGCCGAGAAGCGCGTTGAGGTTGGCGCCGTCCATGTACACCTGCCCGCCGTGGTCGTGGACCACCTTGCAGATGTCGCGGATCGCCGTTTCGAAGACGCCGTGGGTCGAAGGGTAGGTCACCATGAGGCCGGCCAGGGCGTCGGCGTGCTCGGCCGCCTTGGCCTCGAGGTCGGCGACGTCCACGTTGCCCCGGTCGTCGCACTCGACGACGACCACCTTGAGACCGGCCATCATGGCGCTGGCCGGGTTGGTGCCGTGGGCCGAAGACGGGATGAGACAGACGTCGCGGTGCCCTTGACCTTGTTCCTGGTGGTATTTGCGGATGGCCAAGAGCCCCGCGTACTCGCCTTGCGAGCCGGCGTTAGGTTGCAGGGAGACGGCCGAGAACCCGGTGAGGGTGCTGAGCATCTCCTCCAACTCCTTGATCAGCGCCACGAAGCCCTCAGCCTGGTCGAGGGGCGCGAAGGGGTGGAGGCCGGCGAATTCCGGCCAGGTGACGGGGATCATCTCAGTCGTTGCGTTGAGCTTCATGGTGCACGAGCCGAGGGGAATCATCGAGCGGTTGAGCGCGATGTCCTTTTCCTCCAGGCGCGCCAGATAGCGCAGCATTTCGGTTTCCGAGTGATAGCTGTTGAACACCGGGTGGGTGAGGATGGGCGTGCCGCGCCTGAGGTCCGTGGGGATGACATCGTCGACGCCGCCGTCCAGCTCGTCGAGGGACAGACCGCTCTTCGCCTTGCCGGAGAAGACGCGCCACAGGGTCTCCACGTCGTCGCGTGTCGTGGTCTCGTCGAAGGACACGCCGACGCGCCCGCCCTCCACGGGCCGCAGGTTGATGCGCTCGGCTCGGGCGCGCTCGTGGATGGCCGGGGCGTCGTCTCCGGCGGCCACCGTGAGGGTGTCGAAATAAGATTCGGTCTCGACCTTGAGGCCGAGGCGGCCCAGGCCGGCGGCCAATATCTGGGTCAGCCGGTGGACCCGCCCGGCGATGGTCGCCAGTCCGTCGGGACCATGGTAGGCGGCATAAAGCGAGGCCATGACGGCGAGCAAGACCTGCGCCGTACAGATGTTGCTGGTCGCCTTCTCCCGGCGGATGTGCTGTTCGCGGGTTTGCAGCGCCAGGCGCATGGCGGGGTGGCCCTCGGCGTCGATCGAGACGCCGACGATGCGCCCCGGGACCGAGCGCTTGTGGGCGTCACGGGTAGCCAGGAAGGCGGCGTGCGGCCCGCCGAAACCCATCGGAACGCCGAAGCGCTGGGCACTGCCCACCACCACGTCGGCGCCCCACTCGCCGGGCGGCGCCAGCAGCACCAGGCTGAGCGGATCGGCGGCCACGGTAACCAGCGCGCCGGTGTCGTGAACGTGCTTCGCCAGCGCCGAGTGGTCCCGCACCTCGCCGTCGGTCGCCGGGTACTGCAGGAGAACGCCGAACACCTGGCCGGGGTCGAGGTCGCTCTCCGGCATGCCCACCTGGACCTTCAAGCCGAGGGCATGAGCGCGAGCCTCGACGACGGCGATGGTCTGGGGATGGCAATCGGCGGCCACGAACAACGTGTTGTTCTCGTTCTTGCCGACGCGCTTCATCAGCGTCATGGCCTCGGCTGCCGCCGTTCCTTCGTCGAGGAGCGAGGCGTTGGCGATGTCCAAGCCGGTGAGGTCGATGACCATCTGTTGGAAGTTGAGCAACGCCTCGAAACGGCCCTGCGAGATTTCCGGCTGGTAGGGGGTGTAGGCGGTGTACCAGCCCGGGTTCTCCAGGACGTTCCTAAGGATGACGGGAGGCGTGTAGCAGTCGTGATAGCCCATGCCGATCATCGACTTGAAGACGCTATTGCGCGAGGCCAGCGCCCGGACGTCGGCCAGGGCTTGCGCTTCGGTGCGGCCGCCGGCCAGAGACGGGCCCTCGTCGCGGATGGCCGCCGGCACGGTGCGCTCGATCAGCTCGTCGAGGGAAGAGAGGCCCAGCAACTCGAGCATGGTGGCGATCTCCGCCTCGCCGGGACCGATGTGCCGCCGCACGAAATCGGTGGTTTGTTCAAGTTCGCTCAGCGAGCGCCATCCTTCGGGCATCGGGGGGTCTCCTCTTCGCGGTTCGACGTGCTGGCGGCTGGATGGGGCGGGCCCTCAGTCCAGTTCTTCGACAAATTTCTCGTAGGCCGCCTCGTCCATGAGGCCGTCCAGCTCGCCCTCGTCGTCGATGGACATCTTGAATATCCAGCCGTCGCCCAGGGAGTCGGTGTTTATCTTGGTGGGGTCATCGCCAAGGGCCTCGTTGACCTCGGTTACCTCGCCACCGACC
This sequence comes from Rhodospirillales bacterium, assembly GCA_036011345.1. GTDB lineage: Bacteria > Pseudomonadota > Alphaproteobacteria > Rhodospirillales > JASLQF01 > JASLQF01. Next base: position 6,395 of record DASCNF010000145.1, read on the forward strand.
GGGGCATAGACTTCGCCGGCCGCCTTTACGGACTCGATAACGGCGGCCTCGTCGCCCTTGGCCAGCTTTTTGCCGATATCGGGGAGTTCTACGAATACCAGATCGCCGAGCTGTTCTTGGGCGAAGTCGCTGATGCCGACGACGCCGGCGGATCCTTCGGCGCGGATCCATTCGTGGTCCTTGGAAAATTTCACGGTTGCCATGGAGGTTTCCCTGCTTGTTTATCTCTTGATGTACCTGTGCTCGACGAAGGGCAGGCGGACGACGCGACCGGGAAGCGCCTTGCGGCGCACGATGAAGTCGATCGGCACCTCCGGCCGCGCGTGCTCGATGTTCACGTAGCCCATGGCGATGGGCCCGCCAACCGATGGACCGAAGCCGCCACTGGTGACCTCGCCGATGGGGTTGCCCTGGCGGTCCAAAACCTCGGTGTGGGCGCGGGCCGGCGCCTTTCCGTCGGTTTGCAGCCCGACCCTCTTGCGTTCCACCCCTTCGGCGATCTGGCGCAGGATGACGTCGGCGCCGGGAAAGCCTCCCTGGGCGCGGCGTCGCCGGCTGATCACCCAGGAGAGCGCCGCCTCGACGAGCGTCGTGTCCTCGTCGATATCGTTGCCGTAGAGGCACAGACCGGCCTCCAACCTCAGCGAATCGCGGGCGCCGAGCCCGGCCGGCCTGACCTCCGCCTCGCCAAGCAGCAAGCGTGCTAGGCGATCGGCGTACTCGCTCGACACCGATATCTCGAACCCGTCCTCGCCGGTGTAGCCGGAGCGCGAGACGAAGCATGGAATATCGGCGATGTTGAGGTTCTCGCCAGTCATGAACACCATATGGCGCGACGGCGCGGCGAAGCGTGCCAGCACTTCCGCTGCCGCCGGTCCCTGTAACGCCAGGAGAGAGCGCTCCGCCAGCACCTCCAGTTCGCAGTCGCTACCGCCGAGGTGGGAGCCGATGCGCTCGAAGTCGTGCTCCTTGCGTGACGCGTTGACCACCAGGAACAAGTGATCGTTGGCCCGGCTCACCATGAGGTCATCGATGATGCCGCCGCCGGCGTTGGTGAGGACCGAATAGGTGGTTTTGCCGACCGGCAGGTTCTGGAGGTCGCTGGGGACTAGGGATTCCATCACGTCGATGGCGTTCTCGCCGCGCAGGATCGCTTGGCCCATGTGCGAGACGTCGAAAAGCGAGGCTTGCTGGCGGGTGTGCTGGTGCTCGGCGATAATACCGGAGTACTGGACGGCCATGGCGTAGCCGGCGAAGGGCACCATCTTCGCCCCCAGCTCTTCGTGCAAGGCATGGAGGGGCGTCTGCTTGATGTCTTGTTCAGGGGTGTCGCTCACCAGGTTCTCCAACTATCGCAGTGGCAATCCCTGCCGGTGCGGACCGGCCAGCGGATGCCCCCTCTGTCATGGAACCTGAAAGATTCCCCGGAAACGGTCCAGGTTACATCTTCGGTGAGGCGGCGGATCCGTGAATCCTGCCGCCTGCTCTCCAGAGTCTCATCGCCCTGCGGTCCGGTTGCCTGAGAGTTTACGGGGCCCGTTGCTCCTTCGGCGCCGGTCCGAGGCCTTGGCGGCCCGACCGGGCTCTCCCGCGGGGGTCGGCTGAGCGTACTTGCTTTAACGTATCCAGGCTATTTGCGATCCCTACTTTTCATTCAGGCCACAGTTTAATGCCTAGCGGGGGAAGGTCAACAAGCGGGGATTCTGCCCACCTAACGGAGAAGGATTATCCGCCCGCTTCGATTATATTGCAGTTCCTCGCGGGTCAACTGGTAACCCACGTAAACCCCGAATTTGCTACCCGTCTGTCCCTTGGCGATGGTGATTTCGAGCTTGATCGGGGCATCGGTTACCAACTGCCGCGACCGGGTCTTGGGGAAGTCCACCGCGACCTCGAAGGGGGCCTTGTCGAGGACGTTCCCCTCAGCGTCGGTGACGCTCACGAAGTAGGATAAAGTGATGGGGCCGGGCCGGGCGGCGGGCCCGTTCGTCGCCCGCATGATGAGGGTGATCTCCATTTTCATGGTCCCGCCGAAGGGGGGGGGACTGTCGCGGGCAAGCAAATCGGTAAGGTAATTCCCCGTTCTCTTGGGCTTGCGCAGGTCGTGGACGCAGGAGATTCTGGCGTCGGTGATTTCGCCTTGGTAGACGATGTCAGCCTCGCTGCGCCCACCGCCCGGACGAAACTTGGTGATCGTGGCGGCGTCGCGCAGCACGGCAAGACCCGGGCACACCCGTTTGCTTGGCGGCGTCTTTGCCACCGTCTTCGGCGCCGCCTTAGACGAGGCCTTTTCGGCGGCTTCTTTCTCGTCGTCGCCGAAAAGCGAACAGGCGGAAAGAAGGATGGCCGAAGCCAGGATCACCACGGCCCGTCGCGCACCGCCGCCGCAAAGGAGCGTGTGTCCGGGAATGGGCGTCACAGGGATTTGTGGCTACCGTCGCAGCGCGGCTGGTTGCCGGTCGCCTTGCAGCCGCAGAAGTGGATGGTTTCCGTCTTTTCGGCCTTGAACTCGAGGGGGCTCATGCCCGTCTCCTTGTGATTGCCGTCGCAAAAGGGCTGCCTGGCGCTGCGCCCGCACGCGCACCACCAATACGCCTTGCCGGCGGTGACCTCGACGGCGAAGGGGCTTTTCTGGGCGATCATCGGTTCGATTATGGGATTTTTTTCGTGTTTCATCGTGTTTCATCGTGTCCCGGCGTGGTTGGCCACGAGCGGCCGAATCTAATGGAGGCGGTTGCGGCGTACAAGCGAGGGCATTACCTGGGCGGCAGCCCGGCCGTGAGCCCGGAGGCCGTTAGCTCGGCCAGCGTCGCCGCCAACTTGCTCAGTGCCCGCGCCCGTGTCCATGCGTTGCGCACGGTTTCGGCCAGTTCCAGCCCGCTCCGAAAGGCGTCCCAGGTGGCCTCCGCCTCGCCGACGGCGGCGCTGTTGGAGGCGACGTCGCCCAACAACCATATGCGGGTCAAGGGGCTCTTGATGTCCTCCGTCGCCTGACGCGCCAGTGCCTCCGTGCGCGCCAGCCCGGCCGGGTCGCCGGCGCCCTTCCCCTCGACGAAGATGGTCCACAGGACCCGGGCGCGCAGTTGGTCGTTCTTGATCTTGCGCGCCGTTTTCACGGGCCGGCCGAAGATATCCTTCCCGGCGGTCTTGCCGATCTCCGTCATGGCTAGGGTGATACGGCTCATGGCGTAGTTGCGCGCATAGGACGACTTGATGTGCTCGGCCAGGATCAGGGCCTCGTTCATGCTCGCTTCCGCCCCGGCCGTGTCCCCGGATTTGGTCTGGGCGAGGGCGATATGGCTGAGCACGACGGAGCGATAGCGTGGCGGTTCGATGCCCGCCGCGGTGACCAGCGCTTTGGTCAGGTCGTTGGCCTGGGCCTGGGCCTTGGCCGCCGCCACCAGCACCGACGTGCGGTCCGTTTCGTCCTTGATCCCCTTCAACAGATCGAGGGCTTGGTCGGGTAGCCCGATTTTCGCCAGTGCGCCGGCCACGAGGCGTGTCGCCGTCTCCCCTTCCTCGGCGCCGTCAAGAGCCTGGGCCAAGGCGCCGGCCTCGCCCAGCCGGGCACGGGCGTCGGCCTGTCGGCCGACTGTCGAGAGCACCATGGCGGCGTCGGCGAGGTAGGATATCCGTTTCAAGGGATCGTCGATGGTCCCCAGCATCGCCAGCATGCGGCGCGTCGTTTGCAGTGCCCCTTTCAGCTCGCCGCGCCGCGCCTGCACGGCGGTGATGACGGAGAGGGCCTCGAGGCGTTTCAGGGGAGACGGAATGATTTCCGTGGCGGCGAAGGCCTCGGCGGTGCGTCCCGCCGAGGCCTGGGCCTCGGCAATATCGCGCAAGGCGACCAGGATGAGGCGCGGGTCGCGGATGCGGCGCACGGTCGACATGGCATCGTCGGCGAGGCCGGCGCGCGCTTGCGAGGTGAGGATCTCCCCCATGACCCAATCGCGCGTGTCCGCCTTGGGGATGGCTTTGGCGCTTTCCGTCGCCTCGTTGAGAAGGCAGCGCGCCGTTGGCGCGCGGAAGCAATGGGTAGGGTCGCGCGTCGGATCGGCAGCCTCGTCATCTTCGCCGCCGATCAGATTTCGTGTTGCCGGGTTACTCAACAACGCGTCGCGCGCCGCCTCCATGTTTTCAAGGCGCACCCGTTCCAGGCGCCTCAGGAGGGCCCCCACCTTGACCCCCGTTTCCGCCTTCTTGACAAGCTCCTCGGTGATCGCACCGTCCACCTTGAGACCGCCGCGTTTCTGGAAGGCGCGCACGGCGGCCTCGGTCTCCAGGTTCATGCGCCCGTCGACCTGGCCCTTGTAGAGCCCGGCTTCGCCAAGCGCTTCCTGGATGCGGCGCACGAGGGGATTGGGGGGCGGCGCCAACAAACGCTCGATAGTGGGCTGGTCGCCGGCGATGTGAGCCAGTTGCACGGGGTCGGATCCGACGCCGGCTGCGGCCGGCGCCACGGCGGTGACGGCCAGGGCCCCGGCCAAGCCTAGGAAAACGAACGCCGCGGTGGGCCCGACCCGTGCACGGATCGGCGAGG
>DASCNF010000146.1:0-3802 GCA_036011345.1 Rhodospirillales bacterium
TCCACAGTGACCATACTCAAATTGCATCGCCGTTGGAATGGTTTTCCGTCGCAACGTGCTGACGGACGGTTTTCGGTTGTTTGACCGTACCCGGTGGACCATTTACCCATATTTTCCGTCATCCAGACCCACCTCTCGTGTCGATTTCTCCGCGTCGTCGATTTCCTCGGCCTGGCCTGCCCCCACGAACGATAGCACTTTTTAAGTTAGACCGGTTGCCACGTGCGTGGTGCCGGGAGTCTGTAGGCAAGGCTGCTATGCGGTGTGATCGTGTTGTAATGGTGTCTCCAGCGTTCGATGAGCACTTGAGCCTCCTTCAGCGTGCAGAAAATTTTTCCATTGAGCAGTTCGTCCCGGAGTTTCCCATTGAATGACTCGTTGAAGCCGTTCTCCCATGGGCTTCCGGGCGCGATGAACAGGGTTTTGACGCCGGTCCGCCCCAGCCAAGTTCTGACGGCATGCGCCGTACCATGACTTTCGGATCCTTCATCGGCTACTCGGCGGCATTTCCGCTCGCCATAAAGGTTATCTTTGGTTTTCAGCATCTCGAGGTTAACGGTGTTATGGCGCACGACACCCTTAACCCAAACGGCCCAAGCGCTTTGATGTACGCGTGGATGGGACCCTTCATCGGCGCCCTGATCCGCCCGATCGGCGGCTGGATATCGGACAAGGTGGGCGGGGCAAAGGTCACTCAGATCATCACTATCATAATGATCTTGAGCGCCCTCGGCGTGGCTTATTTCATGCAAGCTGCCTACAACTCGGCGACGCCGGAAGACTTCTTCGTTCCGTTTTTCCTGCTCTTCCTGGTGTTGTTCGCCGGCACCGGCATCGGCAACGGTTCCACCTTCCGCACCATCGCCATGATCTTTCCCAAAGAGCAGGCGGGGCCCGCTCTGGGCTGGACTTCTGCAGTGGCCGCCTACGGCGCCTTCATCATACCTCAGGTGTTAGGTGAGCAGATCAAGGCGGCAACGCCACACTATGCCCTTTACGGGTTTGCCGTCTTTTATGGCATCTGTCTGGTGCTGAACTGGTGGTACTACCTGGGGCCGAAAAGAGAGTTCGACAACCCGTGGCCCGCACCCACCAACGATACCGGGTTTTAAGTTAGACCCGACACCGTTGGAGGGGAGGGGGGATCATGTTGCTGGCGGGCGGCTGGGCTCAATGGACCTTCGCCGCTTCCCTGTCGTTGGAGACCCGACTGGCAACGGTGGTATTGAATACCTTGGCCGCGATATGCCGTAGGTCGGCGGAGCTTTGACGTAGCCTTTCGGCCTCGTCCGGGTTGCCGGCTTGCGCCGCCTCGTGGGCTAGTTCTAGGGCGAAAATTTGCAGCCTGTTGCAGAGATCGGCTCGCCTCGGGGACATTCTCTCCTCCATACGAATGGGTGGCTTCCTGGAAGCGATCCTATCCCGGCTTGATTAAGAAACATTAAATCGCGCCGCTGAATTTCGGCGATCGGCGGATTTTTCAGTACGACTTGGGCAAATTTAGTACCTTCTCCGCGATATGGCAAAGAATGAGCTGAGGGCTCACCGGCGCGATGCGGCAGATCAACACCTCGCGCAGCAGCCGCTCGACGTGGAATTCCTTGGCGTAGCCCATGCCGCCCAGCGTCATGACGGCGCGCGTGCACGCCTGGAAGCCGGCCTCGGCGCCCAGGTACTTGGCGGCGTTGGCCTCGGGTCCGCAGGGTTGGCCCCGGTCGTAAAGCCAAGCCGCCCGCATGGCCAGGAGGTGGGCCGCTTCAAGCTCGATCCAGCTCTCGGCGAGGGGGTGCTGGATGGCTTGGTTCTGGCCGATGGGGCGCCCGAAGACGACGCGCTCGCCGGCGTAGCGGGCGGCGCGTTCGATGGCGTTCCGGCCGATGCCGACGGCTTCCGCGCCAACCAGCACGCGCTCCGGGTTGAGGCTGTATAGGATATACTCGAAGCCGCGCCCCTCCTCGCCGATGAGGTCGTCGGCGGGCACCGGCAGGCCGTCGATGAACACTTCGTTGGAATTTATGGCGGCGCGGCCCATCTTGGGGATCGGCCGCACGTCGACATAACGGCGATCGAAGTCGGTGTAGAAAAGACTCAGGCCGGCGGTCTTCCTGGCGCACTCGGCGCTGGGCGTGGTGCGCGCCAGGAGCATGATCTTGTCGGCCTCCCCGGCCATCGTCGTCCATACCTTGCGGCCGTGCACCACGTAGCCGCCGCCCTTCTTCTCGGCGCGGGTCTCGATCGCGGTGGTGTCGAGCCCGGCGTTGGGCTCGGTGACGCCGAAGCAGGCCTTGACGCGGCCGGCGGCGAAATCGGGCAGCCACCGCGCCTTCTGTTCCTCGCTGCCGGTGACGACGATGGGCTGGCTGCCGAAGATGTTGATGTGGATCGCCGAGGCCGCCGACATGGCGCCCGCCGAGCGCGCCACCTGGTCCATCATGATGGCCGCCTCGGCGAGGCCCAGCCCGACGCCGCCGTAGGCCTCGGGCATGGCGATGCCGAGCCAGCCGCCGGCGGCGACGGCGCCGTGGAATTCGTCGGGGAAGGTGCCGGTGCGGTCGCGCTCCAGCCAGTAATCATCGTCGAATCCGGCGCACACCTTGGCCACGTTGTCGCGGATTGCTTCCTGTTCGGGCGTCAGCGAAAAGTCCATGCAAGCCCCTCCCTTCCGAAGGCTCAATCGCGTCCCTTCATCATGCGCAGCGGCGAATAGGTGATGACCGTCTCACCGCGCTGGTTGACGATCTTGTTGAGGGTGCGCACCAGGCCACGGTTGCCTCTAGAGGCGGGGCGCGACTCGATCACCTCGCACTCCACATGGATGGTGTCGCCGGCCAGTACCGGGCCCTCCACGTTGAGTTCCATGTTGAGGAAGGCTAGGCCCGTCCCCATCATGGTGGCCTGCACCAGGAGCCCCTCGGCCATGCTGAAGACGAGGGCACCGGGCGCGGCGCGCCCCCGAATGGCGGATTCTTGCTCGATGTATTCGATGTTGGTGAACATGAGCTCGGGTATGCCCACGCAGCTGATGAAGGCGGTGATGTCGGCCTCGGTCACCGTGCGCCCGACCGTTCGGAACCGGTAGCCAACCTCCAGGTCGTTCCAGTGCAATCCCAGCCCGAGCGTTTCCATGCTGCGACCTCCTTGTTCACTATTATCCATTCGTATCCGCCTGCACGGCAGCACCGGTGGCGCATAGGACCGCAATTTCCGCCTCATCGAGTCCGCCTTCCCCGAGCACCTCGGCGGTGTGCTCGCCGAGGCGAGGCGGTGGTAGGCGCAAGCTGCCGGGGGACTTAGAGAAAGTGACCGGAATGTCCGCGGTGCACAGCATGCCCTCGCTGGGATGATCCAAGGTGCGCCAGAAACCCACCGCCTTCAGGTGGGGATCTTCGATGAGGCTGTCAAAGTTGTTGATCGGCGTCGCCGGAACGTTCGCGGCATCCAGGACGTCAAGCCATTCTGCAGTGGTACGCGCCGCCACCTGCTCGGCCAATTCGGTGTAGATCGCATCGATGTTCTCGGCGCGCGCAGCGAGCGTGGCGAATCGCGGATCCTCAGCCATGTCGGGTCGACCGACCACGGCGAACAACGCCTTCCACTGCTTGTCGCTGTACGGCAGGACGCCGACGTACCCATCCTTCGTGCGGTAGGGCTTGCGGTTCGACGACAGGACGCGCGGGTATCCCGTCTCTCCCATCGCCGGCACGAACGTCTGGCCGTGAAGATGCTCGAGCATGACAAAGGATACCATGGTCTCGTACATGGGCACTTCCAACTCCTGGCCCTCGCCGGTCCGCTCGCGGTG
>DASCNF010000147.1:0-7184 GCA_036011345.1 Rhodospirillales bacterium
CCCCCCCCTTCCTGCCGAGCAAACCGGAAAAGCGTTCGTATATGCCACGAACTTCTGATCCAGGACACTAGCGGTGCGAGGAGGGCAGCATGGCGAAAAAACCTAAGAAATCAGCGGCCGACTGGCGCCGGATGGCGGATGCGGAGTTGCATGGAAAGTCGCCGGACGACCTGATCTGGGAGACGCCCGAGGGCATCCCGGTCAAGCCTTTGTATACGGCCGAGGACCTCGAGGGCATCGGGCACCTGGACGTGCCGCCCGGCGCGCCGCCGTTCGCACGCGGCCCGTACGCGACCATGTACGCCAACCAGCCGTGGACAGTGCGCCAGTATGCCGGCTTTTCGACGGCCGAGGAGTCTAACGCCTTCTACCGCGCCAATCTGGCGGGGGGGCAGAAGGGCCTCTCGGTAGCCTTCGACCTGGCCACCCACCGGGGCTACGATTCCGATCATCCACGGGTCGTCGGCGACGTCGGTAAGGCGGGAGTGGCCATCGACAGCGTCGAGGACATGAAGGTCCTCTTCGACGCCATCCCCCTCGACGAGATGAGCGTGTCGATGACCATGAATGGCGCCGTGCTGCCGGTATTGGCCGGCTATATCGTCACCGCCGAGGAGCAGGGGGTCGGCCAGGACAAGCTCTCGGGAACCATCCAGAACGACGTCCTCAAAGAGTTCATGGTCCGCAACACCTACATCTATCCCCCGGCGGCGAGCATGCGCATCGTCGCCGATATCATCGAGCACATGGCGAAGCACATGCCGCGCTTCAACTCGGTGTCGATCTCCGGCTACCACATGCAGGAAGCCGGTGCCACCTGCGTCCAGGAACTCGCCTTCACCCTCGCCGACGGCCTGGAATACGTGCGCGCTGCGCTTGGCAAGGGGCTCTCCGTCGATAGCTTCGCGCCGCGCCTCAGCTTCTTCTTCTGCCTCGGCATGAACTTCTTCATGGAGATCGCCAAACTGCGCGCCGCGCGCTTACTGTGGGCCGAATTGATGGCGCCGTTCGAGCCCCGGGACGCGCGCTCTTCGGCGCTGCGTACCCATTGTCAGACCTCGGGCGTCTCTCTCGCCGCCAGGGATCCCTTCAATAACGTCGTTCGTACCACCATCGAGGCCCTGGCCGGCGTGCTCGGCGGCACCCAGAGCCTGCATACCAATTCCCTCGACGAGGCGCTGGCGCTACCCACTCCGTTCTCGGCGCGCATCGCCCGCAACACGCAGTTGGTGCTCGCCGAGGAGACTGGAATTCCCCGGGTAGTCGATCCCCTAGGCGGCAGCTACTACGTGGAGAACCTGACGCACTCGGTGGCTGCCGAGGCGCGCAAGCTGATAGCCGAGGTTGAGGAGATGGGCGGCATGACCCGGGCCATCGAGGTCGGCATGCCCAAGCTGCGCATCGAGGAATCGGCGGCGCGCCGCCAAGCCCGCATCGACCGCGGCGCCGAGGTCATCGTTGGCGTCAACAAGTATCCCCCGGAGGAAGACGGGGAGGTGGAGATTCTCGAGGTCGACAACACCAAGGTGCGCGCCGCCCAGATCGCCCGCCTCGAGAACGTGCGCCGCGGGCGCGACGAGACGGCGTGCTGTGCCGCGTTGGACGCCCTGACGGTGGGCGCCGCTTCCGCCGACGCCAACCTGCTGGCCCTGGCCATCGAGGCGGCGCGGGCACGCGCCACCGTGGGCGAGGTATCGGACGCCCTGGAAACAGTGTTCACGCGCCACCGCGCCGAGATACGCTCCATCTCCGGCGTCTACGGTGCCGCCTATGACGGCGACGCCGGCTTCGCCAAGATCCGTGCCGACGTCGAAACCTTCGCCGGCGAGGAAGGCCGCCGCCCACGTATGCTGGTCATCAAAATGGGCCAGGATGGCCACGATCGCGGCGCTAAGGTTATCGCCACCGCGTTCGCCGACATCGGCTTCGACGTGGACATCGGCGCCCTCTTCCAGACCCCCGAGGAAGTGGCCCGCCAAGCGGTGGAAAACGACGTCCATGTGATCGGCGTCTCCTCGCAGGCGGGCGGCCACAAGACCCTGGTCGGCACCCTCGTCGCGGAGCTCGGACGCCTCGGTGCCGGTGACATCCAGATCGTTCTGGGCGGCGTCATCCCGGCCCAGGACCATACCCATCTCCATAGCCTGGGTGTCCGTGCCATTTACGGCCCCGGCACCCATATCCCGACCGCCGCCGCCGAGGTCATCGACATCATTCGCCGGCGCCGCAAGGCGGCGTGAGCGGGATTCGCAGCGTTTAACCGGTAAAAAGTTTATCAGCGTTTGACATTGCACGATTTTTCATAAATTCGCATATCCGTTATTTAACTGCTATAAAGTTAATTAACGGATTATTTAATTATTTCAACATATTTCCCCTCATAAACTAACTTGTTTTTAGGCGGAAAGCCTGATCCTGCCATATCGCTGTCCGGCGCGCGCGGCCAGCGCGGTTGGCGGGCGCGGCGGCGCCGTATATGCTGTCGGCGCATGGGTTTAACGCGGCGAGGCGGGGGGCAATGGCCAAGACGCACCACGGCAGCGACGGCAGGGTAATCACCTTCACCGGGAATGGCTGGCGGGAAGGGAGCCCGCCGCTGCTCAAGGCCGACGACCATGCGGTGTGGTTGAGTTCCATCGTGTTCGACGGGGCGCGCGCCTTCGACGGCGTGGCGCCGGACCTCGATCTACACTGCGCGCGCGCCGTGGCTTCAGCGCGCGTGCTCGGCCTCGCGCCCACCCTTTCCGGCGGCGAGATCAGGGCGCTGGCCGGCGAGGGCATCGATCGCTTCGCCGCCGACGCCGAGCTCTACATCTGTCCCATGTTCTACGCCACCGAGGGCTTCATCACCCCGGATCCGGACAGCACCGAGTTCACCATGACGATCCGCGAATCGCCCTTGCCGCCGCCCGACGACTTCAGCGCGTGTCTGTCCAGCTTCCGCCGCCCGGCGCGCGACATGGCGCCCAACGAGGCTAAGGCGTCGTGCCTGTATCCCAACGTAGCGCGCTGCATCGCCGAGGCCACGGGCAAGGGCTTCGACACGGCGGTAATCCTCGATCCCATCGGCAACGTCGCCGAGTTTGCCTATTCGAACCTGTTCATGGTCAAGGATGGGGCCGTGCACACCCCGGCCCCCAACGGCACCTACCTCAACGGCCTGACCCGCCAGCGCGTCGTCAGGTTGTTACGGGGCGCCGGCGTCACCGTCGTCGAGCGGGCCATCGACTTCGGCGAAGTGCTCGAGGCCGACGAGGTCTTCGGGTCGGGCAACTATTACAAGGTGGCGCCGTGCACACGCATCGAGGGCCGCGACCTGCAGCCCGGTCCCCTCTACGGCAAGGCGCGCGACCTCTACTTCGAATGGGCCCACTCGGGTTAGGCGAAGAACCAACAGCCCTCAATCGGCGGCCAGATCCTCACCGGCCAACGCCCGGCGGATCAGCGTCACCGACTCGTCAATGCCATAAAGCGCGATGAAGGATCCCATGCGCGGGCCGGTGCTCTGGCCGAGCAGGATTTCGTAGAGCGCCCGGAACCACGCCTTGAGGTCGGCGAAGGGGTGGCGCTTGCCAACCTCGTAGACTTGCGCTTGGATGGCCTCGGCCTCGGCGCCCACCGGCAGCGCCTCGAGGGTGGCTGCCAGGTCTTCGAGCGCCGCCTTCTCGTCGTTGCTGGGCGGGCGGTAGCGCTTGGCCGGCTTTATGAAGTCCCGGTAGTAGTTGACGGCGTACTCGACCAGGCGGTCGACCACTGGCGCGCTTTCCGGCGTCACGCCGGGGCGATAGCGCGAGATGAAATGCCACAGCACCGCCTTGTCCTCGGCATGGCAGACACCGGTCAAGTTCAAGAGCACGTTGTAGGAGAGCCCCGAATCCTCGTGGACCGGCGCCCCCTGGTGAATATGCCAGGCCGGGTTGTCGAGGCGCTTGGCCGGCTCTTGTCCGTCGAAGGCGGCCAAGTGGCGCAGGTAATCGTCGACGGCGCGCGGGATGACGTCGAAAAAGAGGCGCTTCGCTGTACGAGGCTTCTGGTACATGAACAGCGACAGGCTCTCGGCCGGCGCGTAGTGCAGCCATTCCTCGACCGCTAGGCCGTTGCCCTTCGACTTCGATATCTTCTCGCCGTTCTCGTCGAGAAACAGCTCGTAGGTAAAGCCTGCCGGCGGCGCGGCACCGAGGATGCGGCAGATGCGGCCCGAGAGAAGCACCGAATCGATGAGGTCCTTGCCCGACATCTCGTAATCGACGCCGAGCGCCGCCCACCGCATGGCCCAATCGACGCGCCATTGCAGCTTGCACTGGCCGCCGGTGACCGGGACCTCGAACAAGCCCTCCACGTCGTCCTTGAAGACGATGGTGCCGGCCTCGGGGTCGTGCTCCACCGCCGCCACCTCAAGCACCTGCTTGCGCCCGCCGCGCTCGCGCACCGGCAGGAAGGGGCAGTAGGTGGCCTGGCGTGCCGGTCCCAGCGTCGGCACCACCACGTCCATCACCGCGTCGTAGTGGGCCAGCACGTTCCGCAGCACCGCGTCGAAGTGGCCGCTCGTGTAAAGCTCGGTGGCACTCTTGAACTCGTAATCGAAGCCGAACGCTTCGAGGAAGGCCTGGAGCCGCGCGTTGTTGTGGGCGCCGAAACTCTCGTGGGTGCCGAACGGATCGGGAACCGAGGTTAAGGGCGTGCCGAACGTGGTTTCCTTGTCGCCGACGTACTCTTCCATCATGGCGTGCCCGGGCACGTTGTCAGGAACGCCGCGCAAACCGTCCATGTCGTCGGAGAAGGCGAAGAGCCGGGTTGGCACGTCGCAGAGTGCGGCGAATGCATGACGCACCATAGCGGTTCGCGCCACTTCGCCGAAGGTGCCGATGTGGGGCAGCCCGGACGGCCCGTAGCCGGTCTCGAAAAGCATGTAGCCCTTTTCCGGCACACCGCCGCCGAGCCGGTCGAGCACCGTCTTGGCCTCGACGAAGGGCCATGCCTTGCTGTGCTGGGCGTGCTCGCGAATGTCGGTCATAGCGGGGCGCTCACGAAACGGTGGAGGGCGGGCGCGCCCAGGAACCTAAGATCGCCCCGAACCCGCGTCAACCCGGCGCACCGGGCTAAAAGCTTTGCAATGGGCGATTGCGCTTTACCGTGTTACGTAGTGTGTTTTTGCCGTGATATAAGTCTTGGCGGAACGCCGCGAGCCGCAAGGTGTGGGAGGGAGACCGACCAAACCGTTTTCGCGGGGCGGATCTTGGAACCGCCGTCGATCTGCTCCTAGCGTTGAACGCCGCGACTTCCCTCAACAACTTAAGCCCGCTGGAGAGTGTCGGCCTCCACAAGCTCAAAGGTAATCGCAAGGGCCAGTGGGCGATGACAATCAACGGACCGTGACGAATTTGCTTCGAATACCGCAAGGGAGACGCTTACAGGATCGAAATCACCTATTTCCACAAGGGATAACCAAAATGCCGCCCATCTCCCGTCCCGGCCGTCTGCTCAAGCGTGAGCTGGAGGCCCGCAATCTCAGCGCCAACCGGCTCGCCCTCGACATCGGCGTGCCGTCGGGCCGCATCACCGACATCGTGAACGGGCGCCGCGCCATCACCACCGACACTGCCGTTCGGCTGGGCCGCTATTTTAGCAACAACGCCCAATTCTGGATCAACCTGCAAAGCCAGCACGAGATCGCCCTCGTCGAACGCGACCGTGGCGAGGACACTGACCACCGGGTTCAACCGCCCGGTGCAATATCCTAGGCGATTACGAACCTACCGCCCTGCCCCTCACTTCCAGATCGGCTTGCCGGAACCGGGCAGGCCCAAGGCCGCCCACTTCTCGGTCACCTCGGCGACGATGTCGTCGCTCATGCGAATCCGCCGCCCCCACTCGCGCTTGGTCTCGGGCGGGATCTTGGTGGTGGCGTCGATGCCGAGCTTGCTGCCCAGGCCGGCGTCGGGCGAGGCGAAGTCGAGGTAATCGATGGGTGTGTTCTCGACCACCAAGACGTCGCGCCCGGCGTCCACGTTGGTAGAGAGCGCCCATACCACGTCGGCCCACGACCGCGCATCGATGTCGTCATCGACCACGATTACCAGCTTGGTGTAGGTGAACTGGCGCAAATAGGACCACGCCCCCATCATCACGCGGCGGGCATGGCCGGGGTAGGTCTTCTTGAGGGAGATCACGGCGAGACGGTACGAGCACGCCTCCGGCGGCAGCCAGAAATCGACGATCTCCGGGAACTGCTGCTGGAGGAGCGGGATGAACACCTCGTTCAGGGCCTCGCCCAACACCGAGGGCTCGTCGGGCGGGCGGCCCGTGAAGGTCGAGAGATATATAGCGTCGCGGCGCATGGTGATCGCGCTGGCGGTGAACACAGGGAATCGCGCCACCGTGTTGTAGTAGCCGGTGTGATCAGCGAACGGGCCCTCCTCGGCGGTCTCGGAGAGGGAGACGTGGCCCTCGATGACGATCTCGGCCGCCGCCGGCACCTTGAGGGGCACCGTTTTGCACTGGGCGAGTTCCACCTTCCGGCCACGAAGCAGACCGGCGAACTGGTATTCCGACAGGCTGTCGGGAACCGGCGTCACGGCGGCCAGGATGGTGCCCGGGTCGGCGCCGATGACGGCGGCCAGCGGCATCGGCTCGTCGTGCGTCTCCCGCCAGCGCGCGAAGTGGCGGGCCCCGCCGCGATGCCTGAGCCAGCGCACCAGGGTAGTGTTGCGCCCCGTCACCTGCATGCGGTAGATGCCGAGGTTGAAGTCGTCCGCCGCGCCCTCTCCTTCTCCCTTGGCGCCGGCCGCCGCGCCACGGGTCACGATCAGCGGCCAGGTGATGAGCGGCCCGGGCTCTCCCGGCCAGCACGTCTGCACGGGGAGCGCGCCGAGGTCGATGTCGGCGCCGGTCAACGCCACTTCCTGGCACGGCGCCTGCCCCGACGTCTTCGGCTTCATGGCCATCACCGACTTGAGCAGCGGCAGCATGCCGACCGCCTCGCGCCAGCCGCCGGGCGGCTCGGGCTGCTTTAGGAAGGCTAGGGTCTCGCCAAGCGCCCTGAGCCCGTCCGGCCTGCGGTCCATGCCCAGCGCCACGCGCTCCACCGTACCGAACAGGTTGACCAGCACGGCTATGGGAAAGCGCCTGCCCTCCGGCCCCACCACGTTCTCGAAGAGCACCGCCGGCCCGCCCTCGGCCAACAG
>DASCNF010000148.1:0-4848 GCA_036011345.1 Rhodospirillales bacterium
GCTAATGTTCCGAGGCGAACCGACAAATTCCCTCACCATCCGCATTCTAACGGGGGACTTTTTGGGGGATTGAGCTACATAAAAGCCTGATTTTTACAATTATATCAAATAGATAAGAAAATACGTTGGCGGAGGGAGCGGGATTCGAACCCGCGATAGAGTTTCCCCTATACACGCTTTCCAAGCGTGCGCCTTCAGCCACTCGGCCACCCCTCCACGGGCGGCAACCTACCCGAGGTCCGGTCGTGGGGCAACGGCGAACCTACTCGACCATGGGCTCGACCAGCCGGACGCCTTCGGTGCCGTGAAAAAAGCCGTTGGAGAAGGGTGATCCGTGGGCAAGGTCGTCCAGGATATCGAACGCCGCATCGGACTCAAGGCGGCCGTCAAGCACGTCGCGGAACGTCCGCGCCACCGCCACCATGTCCACGTCCTGGGGCGACAGACGGAAGCGGCGCACGCCTGAGGCCTCCAACTGGGCCAGCTCGCGTACCAGATTGCACCAGGCATGCGACAGGGTCTGGGTGCCGTTGACGGCAACGAAGGGATCGCCGTCCAGGGTCTCGACGGCCATGCCGTCGGGGTCGTCGGCGCAGACGAACTGGCAGCCGTCCTTGTGCAGGTTCCGTGACCGCGCGTGGTAGCAGCGCGCCGAGAGCGCCAGGGGTAGACGTCCGAACACCTGGACCTCCAGTTCCGGCTCTGCCGTCTTCGCCAGGGCGGCAATGACCCGGGCCGGCATCTCGGGCGGCAGGCAGACCCGCTCGGCGCCTTGCTCGGCCAGGGTGGCGAGCGTCCCCTCGCTGTATACGTTTACAAGGGGACCGATTGTGTGGCGGCGCCCGGCAAGGAGAGAGACCGCCGAGATGTCGTTGGCTTCGACCAGCAAGTCCGGCACCTCGGCCAGCGCCCGTACCGCATCCAGATCGTGATCGCTCATGATCAGGGCCAAGGTGGCGTGGACGACCTCCTTGCCGGCGGCTTCAAGGCGTTCGACGACCTCGGCAATATGGGGCGCGAAGAAAGGGGTTCGCTTGGAACACACCACTTCGCCGATGGAGACGGTGTCGACCGGCGCCTCGTCGGCGATGCGAAAATAGAAGTCCCGCCACGTCTCGGGCGCCCAATTAAACAGCACCGGCCCCAGAGTCAGTTTGGTCTCGTTCGGTATCGCCATCACCCGTGCCGTCACTGCCACGATTTGCTGTAGGCGCCGGTGGTCTCGCGCTGCCCTTCGGTCACCGTCTCCAGACCGCCGGTCGGCACCGGCTCGCCCCGCGCCGCGGCATCGACGGCGCGGCGGAAGGCCGTCACCACTTTGGTGACGTAGGCGCGGCTGCGCTGGCGGCCCTCGATCTTGAGCGCCGTTACCCCGGCCGCCATGAGTTCGGGCAGGATGTCGATGGCGTTCAGGCTGGTTGGCTCCTCGAACAGGTAGGACGCCTTCCCCTCGGCGACAAATCGCCCCTTGCAGAGCGTCGGATAGCCGGCCTGTTCACCGTCGGCGAAAACATTGACGGTGAAGTCGCCGAGCTTGGAGACCAAGCGGCTCCCTTGGTCGACGTAGCGCACGTGGCTGGCCGGCGAACAGACCCCGTTCATGTTGGGCGACTGGCCCGTGACGTAGGACGAAAGCGAGCAACGCCCCTCGGCCATGACGCACAGGCCGCCGAAGACGAAGACCTCGGTCTCGACCGGAATCTCGGTATTCAGCCGGGCGATTTCGGCCACCGTCAGCACCCGGGGCAGCACCACCCGCTTGACGCCGAAGGCGCGGTGATAAAAGCGGATCGCCTCGGCATTGGACGCCGAGGCCTGCACCGAGAGGTGGCGCCTAAGATCGGGATGGGTGCGCTGGGCATAATCGGCAAGCCCGATGTCGGCCAAGATGACGGCGTCGGCACCCAGCATCGCCGCGTCATCGACGGCGCTGTGCCAGGGGCCGGGGTTGCCGGCCTCGGGATAGGTGTTGACCGCCACCAGGACCTTGGCGCCGTTTTCATGGGCATAGGCGACGCCCTGGGCAAGCTCGTTGCGGTTAAAGTTGAGTCCGGGGAAGTTGCGCGCGTTGGTCTCGTCGCGAAAGCCCAGGTAGACCGCGTCCGCGCCGGCATCAATGGCGGCCCTGAGCGCCGCCGGCGTTCCCGCTGGGCAGACCAGCTCCAAGCGTTTGGTCATCGCTTGCGTGCCCGGCTTTTGGCGGTTGTGCGCTTGAGTTCGCCCACCGCCTCGTCCAGGCCGTCGAGGCGCGCCGTCTGGGCGGCAGCGTGGCGCAGGACAGGCCCAATGGCGGCGCCGCGCAGGGTCTCTAGGTCCTTGGACAAGCGCGAGAACACCGTGCCGGCGGCGCCGGCCAGAAAACGCGCCGGTCCGGCCAAGGGTCCAAGCAGGGAGGCAAGGGCGGCGCCGATCTCAATCTCGGCGCCGTCAACGGCGTTGCTGAGCGCCACCACGGCCTCGGTATCGCCCTCAATGGTGAGTTCGCGCGAAAAGAAGAGCGCGTCGCCGTCGAGCCTTCCTTCAAGAAGGTCGATGAGGGTGAGCAGAGGGCCGCGAATCGTCGCCGTCGTAGCCATGCCGTCGCCGCTGGTACGACAGCGCAGTTCCGGCGCCTGGACATCGGTTTTGAGGACGAAGACGAATGGCAGGTCAACGGGGTCGATGAGGAACACGGGACTGCCGAGGCCCGACAAGCGCTCGAACACCTCGGGATGGTTGCGCCGGATGGCCGCGAGCGCGATGCCAAGCGCCGGCTGCAAAAGTGCTGGCGGCAACGGGCGCGCCAACATCCCGGCCAAAAGAATGGGCGAGAACGGCGGCGTGGATCGAGAAGGCTGAATCATTGCCGGTCGACTCCGAAACAGCGAAGGATATGGGGAAATCCCTACGCCCGATCCATGACCTGGGTCAATAGACCTTGCGAATAAGACCCGCGAGGGGCCTTAATGAAGAGATGAAGATTCTTTTTCTCCTGGGCTGGGTTCTCCTTGCCGGAGCCTTCGTGACCGGCGCCTATGAGACCATGACGCGGGTTCAGGGCGCGGCGATGGGCGCCGTCCTGTCGGCCTATGATCTTTGGTACACGCTGTGGCCAGGCAAGCTTGTGGTCACCCAAATTATGGTCGAGCGCCACCTGCATGCGGCGCTCTGGGAATACTTGGCCGTGCCGTTGCTGAGTCTTCCCGCTTGGCTGCTCCTGGGCGGCCCCGGTGTCGCACTCACATGGCGCTTTCGTCCGCGCTATGCAGAGGATGCAGAGGACGATGAGAATTCACTCTTCTTGTTCGATGCCCTCGCCAAGGCGGCGGAGGAAGAGGAAGACTATGACCGCCGCGAAGACGACATGGCTCCCGACCATGGGCCGATCGACAACATCGACCTGGACGGCGGCACCAACGACCGCCGGAGTTGATTTGCGCTTTTTTTTGGCGGAACCGCTAATCCTCGCTTGTCTTCAAGGCCGCCAGGAAGGCGGATTGGGGGATGTCCACCTTGCCGATCTGGCGCATGCGTTTCTTACCCTTCTTCTGCTTATCCAGGAGCTTGCGCTTGCGCGACACGTCGCCGCCATAGCACTTGGCGGTCACGTCCTTTCTCAGTGCGCTGACGGTCTCGCGGGCGATGATGCGCCCGCCGATGGCGGCCTGGATGGCGATCTTGAACAGTTGGCGTGGGATCAGGTCCTTCAGTCGCTTGCAAATCGCCCTTCCCCGGGCCTCCGAATGGCGTTCGTGCACGATGAAGGCGAGGGCATCGACAGGATCGGTGTTGATCAAGATGGAGACCTTGACCAGATTCGCCTCGACGTAGGTGTCCAATTCGTAATCGAAGCTGGCGTAGCCCCGCGAAACCGATTTCAGGCGGTCGTAAAAGTCGAACACCACCTCGTTGAGGGGCAGCCGATAGATGGCCAGCGCCCGGCGCCCGACGTAGGTCAGCTCCAACTGCTCGCCGCGGCGCTCGGTGCATAGTTGCAAGACCGCGCCCAGGTAGTCGTCGGGCACCAAGATGGTGGCCTTGATCCACGGCTCCTCGATGCGCTCGATGTGGGTCGGGTCGGGCATGTCGACGGGGCTGTGCAGTTCCTGGGCCGTGCCGTCCCGGCTGTGCACCTTGTAGATAACGCTCGGCGCCGTGGTGATGAGGTCGAGATCGAACTCGCGCTCAAGGCGCTCCTGGACGATCTCGAGGTGCAGGAGGCCAAGGAACCCGCAGCGGAACCCAAAACCCAGCGCCGCCGAGGATTCAGCCTCGTAGTGAAAGCTGGCGTCGTTGAGGTGCAGCCTGGCCAAAGCCTCGCGCAGGTCCTCGTACTCGGCGGCGTCGGTCGGGAAGAGGCCCGAGAACACCACCGGCACCGAGGGCCTAAAGCCGGGCAGGGGCTCGGCCGTCGGCCGCTTCACTTCGGTGATGGTGTCGCCGACGCGGGTATCGGCGACCGCTTTGATGGAGCCGGTGATGTAGCCAATTTCGCCGGGTCCCAACTGATCGATGCGCGTCGCCTTGGGCGTGAAGACGCCGACTTGCTCAATCTGATGGAGGGCGCCGGTCGACATCATGCGGACCTTCATGCCGCGCCTGAGCACCCCGTCGTGGACCCGCACCAGGATCATGACGCCCAGGTAGGCATCGTACCAGCTATCCACCAAAAGGGCCTTCAAGGGAGCCTCCGCGTCGCCTTGGGGTGGCGGCAGACGGTGCACCAGGGCCTCGAGGACGGCCTCGATACCAACGCCCGTCTTGGCCGAGACCAAAAGCGCCCCTTCGGTTTCGAGGCCGATGACGTCGGCGATCTGTTCCTTGATGCGTTCGGGTTCGGCGGCCGGCAGGTCGATCTTGTTGAGCACC
>DASCNF010000149.1:0-6558 GCA_036011345.1 Rhodospirillales bacterium
GCCAACATTACAAATGCCAATGACAACGAGGCATTTGCCCAGGCCGCTTAAGGTCTGAGCGGGGTTCGGGGGGCACCTGGCAACAGAAGCCCCCCACTTGACCTGCCGCGGCTGATATCTCAAGAATAGGTGTCATGGAAGAAACTCCGCTTCGATACGACGTATGGGTCAAAGAGGCCCTGCGCGGCGTCATCCGCCGGGCGCTGGCGTGGGTGTCGGAAAACGACCTTCCCAGCGATCACCATTTCTACATCACCTTCGAGACCGGCGCCGACGGCGTCGAGATTCCCTATTTCTTGCACACCAAACATCCGGAAGAGATGACCATCGTCATCCAACACCGTTACCGGGATTTGGTGGTGGCCGACGACGCCTTCGAGGTCACCCTGACCTTCAAGGGCGTCTCCGAACGCTTGCGCATCCCCCTCGAGGCGGTTACCGCGTTCGCCGATCCCGCCGTCAACTTCGGCCTGCAGTTGAAGGTCACCGAAGCCTCCAACGAAGAAGACAATATCGGCTTGGCCTTCGTCGCCGGCGAGTCCCCCCAGGAAGAGCCGGCGGAGGTCCTCATAGCGCAAGAGCCCGACGCCGAAGAGCCGGCCCAGTCGCAAGAGGCCGAAGAGCTGGCCCAGTCGCAAGAGAAAGCTGCCGAGGAGAAGAAGTCGGGCGAGATCATTGCCCTCGACAAGTTCCGCAAGAAGTAAACACCGATCCGCTGGCCGCGTGGGCCGAGGCGCGCCATCCCGAGGGCCACACATGAGCACCTATACCCACCACGAAATGTTCCCTCTGGGCGACGCCGACGTCCCCTATCGCCTGCTTACGTCCGATCACGTCGGCACCGCCCGTTTCGAGGGCCGGTCCGTGCTCAAGGTCGGGGCCGAGGGCCTGACACTACTGGCGGCCGAGGCGCTCAAGGACATCTCCCATTACCTGCGTCCCGGTCACTTGGCGCAACTGCGCAAGATCCTCGACGATCCCGAGGCCTCGGACAACGACCGTTTTGTCACCCTCGAACTCCTCAAGAATGCTAACATCGCCGCCGGCGGGGTGCTGCCCATGTGCCAGGACACGGGCACCGCCATCGTCTTCGCCAAGAAGGGGGAGGGCGTGTGGACCGGTGGCGACGACGAGGCGGCACTCTCAGAAGGTATCCTCAACGCCTTCGCGAAAAGCAACCTGCGCCACAGCCAGATGGCGCCTCTCGACATGTTCGACGAGGTCAACACCGGCACCAATCTGCCGGCCCAGATCGATATCTTCGCCACCCCTGGCGATACCTACAAGTTCATGTTCGTCGCCAAGGGAGGGGGATCGGCCAACAAGACCTTCTTGTTCCAGGAAACCAAGGCGCTTCTCAACCCGGACAACCTGATGAAGTTCCTGGACGAGAAGATGCGCTTGTTGGGCACGGCGGCGTGTCCGCCCTACCATCTGGCCGTGGTCATCGGCGGCACTTCGGTGGAGTTGACCCTGAAGACTGTGAAGTTGGCGAGCTGCCACTATCTCGACACCCTGCCGACGCGTGGTAGTGAATACGGCCAGGCTTTCCGCGACATCGAGACGGCGGAAGCAGTCTTCGAGCTGAGCCGTTCCCTCGGTATCGGCGCCCAGTTCGGCGGCAAGTACTTCTGTCACGACGTGCGCGTCATCCGCCTGCCGCGTCACGGCGCCTCGTGTCCGGTCGGTATCGGGGTGTCGTGCTCGGCGGATCGCCAAGCGCTGGCCAAGATCACGCCCGAGGGCATCTTCCTCGAGCAGCTGGAGACCAATCCCGCCCAGTACCTGCCCGAGGTGACCGGCGACGAACTTGGCGGCGAGGTCGTTTCCATCGACCTCAACCGCCCGATGAGCGAAATCCTCACCACTCTGGGCCGCTATCCCATCGCTACGCGGCTGTCGCTGTCGGGCCCCATCATCGTCGCCCGCGACATCGCCCACGCCAAGCTCAAGGAGCGCCTCGACGCCGGCCAGGGCCTGCCCCAGTATTTCAAAGACCATGGCGTCTACTACGCCGGCCCGGCGAAGACCCCGGTGGGCTACGTGTCGGGCTCCTTCGGGCCGACCACGGCGGGGCGCATGGACCCCTACGTGGAGGCTTTCCAGAAGGCGGGCGGCAGCATGGTCATGCTGGCCAAGGGCAACCGCTCTCGGCAGGTGACCAAGGCGTGCGCCGACAACGGCGGCTTCTATCTGGGCTCCATCGGCGGCCCGGCGGCGCGCCTTGCTCAGGACTGCATCCGCAAAGTCGAGGTCGTCGAGTACTCCGAACTCGGCATGGAGGCCATCTGGCGCATCGAGGTCGAGGACTTCCCCGCCTTCATCGTCACCGACGACAAGGGCAACGACTTCTTTGCCGAGTTCGCGGCGCCCATCCACAACGGCTGAGGGCGGGCCGGCGATGGCGGCGCCCGATCTCGTCTTCGACGGCCCAGCCTAAGCGCTCCTGACCATTGCGCTGGCTCACGGCGCCGGGGCGCCCATGGACAGCCCCTTCATGGCGGCCTTCGCTGAGGGGCTGGCGGCCCAGGGCTTCCGCGTGGCGCGCTTCGAGTTCCCTTACATGGTGGAGTGGCGACTGACCGGCATCAGGCGCCCGCCCGACCGCGCGCCGGTGTTGCTTGAGGCGTGGCGCGCCGTCATCGCGGCGCTTGGACCTTAGCGCTGGGGCATCGGCGACAAGTCCCTGGGCGGGCGCATGGCCAACCTCGCCACCCCGACCCTGATTCTGCAAGAGGCGCGCAACGGGCTCGGCAACGCCGACGAGGTGGTGGGCTATGCGCTCTCTGGCGCCGTGCGTATCCATTAGCTGGCGGACGGCTATCACGGCTCCAAGTCGCGCCGCGCCTCGGGGCTAACGGAGCGCCGGAACTGGGACCAGGCGATCGCCGAAATCGCGCGCTTTCTCTCCGGCCTTTAAATCATCCCGAGCGCTTGGCCGAGCACGGCGAGGGCGCCGAGAGCGATGGCGGCCCAGGTGAGGGTAATGCCGACGATGCGGGCCACGGTCACCGGGCGTGCCGCGTCGAGGCCGAAAACATGGACCGCCCGGCCGCCGCCAGCAGGCTACCAAGCGTGTTAGAGCAACACCGGCGCCGCGCCGTTGGCCTCGGCCACCGCCATGACCAGGAGCCCGACGGGGACGTACTCGGCGCAATTGCCGAAAACACACGCCGCCTCGTTCAAGGTCTGATCCGCTTCGGTGCCGAGGGAAATCTTGGTGTGCGCCCGATGGCGCAGCGCGTTGATCGACAGCACCACCAGAAGAAGCGCCAGCGCGCCGGTGAACACGCCGGTGATCAGAAAAATCATGGGGGTCATGAAATCCTCCTTTCCTGCGCCGGGTCAGCCGCCGGACGGCGTGGTGGCGGCGAAGCTCGGCCGTTGCTGGATGGCCCCGTACCAGCGCACGACGTGGGCGAAGTCGGGAAGCACCTCTTTCCCCTCCGGCGTCATGCCCAGGTAGAAGACGGCCGGAGCCAGAAACAAGTCGGCCAGGCTGATCTCGGCGCCGGCCAGCCAGTCGACGTCGGCCAGCGCGCCATCGAAGAGGCCGAGTTGATGGCTAACGTCGGCAACGGCGCCCTTGATGCGTGTCTCGTCGGGCTTGCCGCCGCGCCGCGGCACCATCAGGCGCTGGACGACGATGTTGGTCACCATGGACCTGTAAACGTAGCCGTTGAAGACGCTGATCCACTGGAGCATGCGGGCGTGTGCCTCGGCGTCCGCCGGCTGCAACGCCGGTCCGTCGAAGGTGGCCTCCACATAGGCGCAGATAGCTAGGGTCTCGTACAGCATCACCTCACCATGACGGAAGGCGGGGATCTTGGCGAAGGGGTGGAGCGCCTTGATCTCGTCGCTGCCCGGCGCCAGCGGGTCGACCTCATGGGCGACGCCCTTTTCCTCGAGCGCCATGCGTACCGTGTGCACGTAGGTGCTACCGGGAAAGCCGTAAACCACAACATCGGTCATGGGTTCCTCCCTTGCTATCTCTGGTGAAGTGGCTAGGTATTAAGAGTTCCGATGGGGGGCAATTCCATCAAGCTGTCTCCGCGAGATGGCGGTCGAGACAGACGAAGGAACTGTTCCACCCGCCCGTGTGGGCCTCGCGCGCCTCTTCGCTGGGCAGTCGGCGGTGGAGGACGGTGATTTCCGTGCCGGCATCTGTGGCCTTGAAGTCAACCTCGACGATGGTCTCGACGCCTGCCATGTCGCCCTCCTCGCCGGTCATCACGAAGCGGTAGCAGCCACCCACTTTCATCTCGAGGACGTCGACCGTCGTCGTCATCGATTCCGGTCCCTTCCAGGCGGCCAGCGCCTCGGCTTCCGTCCACGCCGAAAAAAGGCGCTCGGGCGTCGCGGCGAAAACGCGTTTCAACTCCACTGCGGGTTCGGCGTCGGTTTCAACGGTTTGCGTCTGGGGAGACATTCAATCCCCCTTTTCCTCTTTCAGATACTTTTCGAGTTTGTCGAGGCGCGCCTCCCAGAACGCCCGGGTGCGCGCCATCCATTCCTCGGCCTCATCCATGACGCGGGGCGTGAGGCGAAGCTGGTGAATCCGTCCTTCCTTGTTGCGCGTCAACAGACCGGCCCTTTCAATAACCTTGAGGTGCTTGGAGACGGCGGGCAGCGACATGGGTAGGGGTTCTGCAAGCTCGCCCACCGTCGCCGGTCCCTCGGCAAGGCGCGCCAGGATCGTCCGCCGGCTGGAATCGGCCAAGGCGCCGAAGATGGCGTCGAGTGATGCGGCGTCTCCTGGGGTATGTCGATAGTTAACCATAAGGTTAATTGATATAGGATCGTCCCTGTTGTCAAGCACGGCATCCTTGACAGAACGCCGGTGCCGGCGTAGGCGGACACCATGTTGCCCGTGGAAACCTCGGTGCTTGGCGCCTTCGTTATCGCGGTGACGGCGCTCGTCATGTCGCCGGGGCCGGACACCATGGTTATCCTGCGCCACGCCCTGACGTCCGGCCGGAAGTCCGGCCTCGCTGCGGTGGCCGGCGTGCAGCTCGGCCTCATCGTGCACACGGCCCTCGCCGTGGTCGGCATCTCGCTGATCATCGCCTCCTCCCCAGTTCTCTTCAAATCGATGGCGTTGGCCGGCGCCGCCTATCTAGCGTGGCTCGGGGTCCAGAGCCTGCGCGATACCGGCGACCTCGCCATGGCGGAGGCGCGTTCCGCGGCCGGATGGGCGCGGGCATGCCGTGACGGGGCCCTGAGCAACCTGCTCAATCCCAAGGTGATCATGCTCTTCTTGGCCCTTTTCCCGAACTTTGTGAAGACGGCGCGCGGCGACGTGGCGGCCCAGTTGATCACCCTGGCCGTGGTCCTCATCGTCATCAACGTTCTATGGCAGGCGCCCATCGCCTGGGCCGCCGAGACGGTGCGCCGCTGGCTCGGCCGAGCCTCCGTCAGGCGTGCCGTGTCGCGCCTCTCCGGCGCCGTGCTGCTCGCCTTCGCCGCCCTCATGATCTACCAGCATCTGATGTGAGACGGCCATGAACGAACGGGTGGTGCGCCACTACGAAAAGTCCGGCCTCGTCGTGGCCATCGAGGGGGCCTTGCGCGCCGCCGGCAAGGACCCAGTCAACCTGGAGCCCGCCGACCTGGCGTCGATCGACGAGTTCCACGTGCGCGGTCGCACCGCCACAAAGGAGCTGGCCGGGCGCCTCGGGGTCGATAGCACCATGCACGTCCTCGACGTGGGCTCGGGTCTTGGCGGCCCGTCGCGGCTGCTCGCCGCGGAGTACGGTTGCCGGGTGAGCGGCATCGACCTGACGGCGGCCTATTGCGAGGCGGCCGCTGTGCTCGCCGGCTGGGTGGGGCTCGACGGTCTGGTGAGCTACCGTCAGGGAGATGCTCTCGATCTCCCCTTCGACGACAATGCGTTCGACGCCGCGTGGACCATTCACGCCGCCATGAACATCTCCGACAAACCGCGCATGTATGCCGAAATCCGATACGTCCTCAAGCCGGGCGGGCGCTTCGCGGTCTACGACGTGCTGCAAGGCGCCGGTGGCGAGGCCTTCTATCCTGCCCCCTGGGCGCGCGACCCCTCCATCAGCTTCCTGGTCACCCCCGATGAATTGCGCGCGCTGCTCGTCGAAGCCGGCTTCGCCATCACCGGCTGGCGGGACACCACGGAGTTTGGGCGCGACTGGTTCCGCCAGATGGCGGCGCGCCAGTCTGGGGGCGGGCCGTCACCGCTCGGCTTTCACCTGTTGCTGGGCGAGGGTTTCGCGGAGATGGCCGGCAACCAGCGCCGCAACCTGGAAGAAAACCGCATCGCGATGATCGAGGTAGTGTGCGAAAAATCCGGGTAAAGTAACAGGCGCGCCGCGCCGCCACGGAGGAGCCCCATGGCCTTCAGCCCCGAGCTTCGCGATCACGTACTTGAATTGCTGGAGCCGCTCGGCCCGGTGACGGCGCGGCCTATGTTCGGCGGCGCCGGGTTCTTCCTGGACGGGACCATGTTCGTGCTGCTGACACGGTCCGACGTGCTTTATCTGCGCACCGGCGACGAGACCCGGAGCGCCTTCGAGGCGGCCGGCATGG
>DASCNF010000150.1:0-7462 GCA_036011345.1 Rhodospirillales bacterium
CCGACTTCGAGCGCCGCCAGATGGAGGCTGTCAGAAAGGAGTTAGATCACGAATACGAGGCCCGAAACGGCCTCGTGCCAAAAACCTCGGCCAATGCAGACCAAACCAAATTATCCAGCACTTCTCGGACTCGACCGGCCGCGCCTGCGGTTTCTAACGTAAGAGTATTGGCAGTCGCACGTGAGCGCGGCATCTCTTGGTATAGTAGCACAACCGCTGATCGATGAGAAGTCGGTGGGCCTCATCTAAGATGCGGAAACGCCCAGCCCTGACGAGCATAGCGGTATATGTCAGATTTGGGTCACTCCCGGCATTCCGCGGCGGGGCCTCCAAAAGTCTGTTATGCGGCTGCAAGCGAACTGTCGGTTCATGAGTACACCCTAAGCCCGGAGCGACGGGCGGATCCCATCACCAAAAATTGAAGGCGAAGTGAGTTGATAAGGAGAACGCCGGACGCGCAAGCTTCGGCCATGGTTTACGTAGTCCGATTGTTGGCGGCGGCGCGGCGGGATTTGGCATTCCGCGCGCCGCGCGCCGTTGCTGCGGCCTTCGTCCTGATGGCATTCGCGGTACAGGCGGCGGTGGGCCAGCAATGCGGGTTTCGGCCGGGCATGGCCCCGCAATGCTGGCAATCGGAATGGCCGAAGACGGATTTCTCGAAGCATTCTGTGTCGTACCGGGAAATCCTTTCCGGTGGGCC
This sequence comes from Rhodospirillales bacterium, assembly GCA_036011345.1. Lineage (GTDB taxonomy): Bacteria > Pseudomonadota > Alphaproteobacteria > Rhodospirillales > JASLQF01 > JASLQF01. The sequence continues at coordinate 701 of DASCNF010000150.1, forward strand.
GTCTAAGGACGGCATTCCGTCCATCGAAAACCCAAAGTTCCTGCCGGTTTCCGAGATCGCGGCGCTCGGCGGCACCGATCCGGTGATCGGGATCACGGTGAACGGGGATGCCCGCGCCTACCCTCTGCAGATCTTGACCCGCCACGAGATAGTCAACGACGTGATCGGCGGCGTCCCCGTGGCCGTTACCTATTGCCCGCTGTGCAACTCGGGCATCGTCTTCGACCGCCGCCTCGAAGGCCGGGTGCTGGAGTTTGGCACCACCGGCAAGCTGCGCCATTCCGACCTCGTCATGTACGACCGCCAGACCGAAAGCTGGTGGCAGCAGTTCATGGGCGAGGCCATCATCGGCGAGCTGACCGGTAACACCCTGAAGATGCTGCCGGCGCGCATGGAATCCTTAGCCCACTTCCGCAAGCGCGCCCCGCAAGGCAGGGTGCAGGTCCCCGGTGCCACCCACCGCCAATACGGCGTCAACCCCTACGCCTTTTACGATTCACAAAAGCGGCCCTACGGCTTTTTCACCGGTCACTTCCCCGACGGCATCGGCCCCATGGTGCGGGTCGTCGCCGTAGGCAAGGAGGCATGGAGCCTGCCCCTGTTGCGTGGGAAGAGGAAGATCGTTGCCGGTGATCTGGTCCTGAGCTGGGAAGCGGGCCAGAACTCGGCCCTCGATTCGCCCCTCATATCCAAGGGGCGCGACGTCGGCAACGTGATCGTCCGGCGCCGCGTCGGAGAAAAGATGGAGGACGTCGTCCACGACGTCACCTTCGCCTTCGTCATTCACGCTTTCCGCCCGGATGGGGTGATACACAAATAAACGCCGGCGTCATCCACTAGTAAGCGGCGTTGCGGGGCGGCGCCCGAAAGCACGCTCGGTCAATCCCCGAGCCAACCGCCAGGCATTCGGATCGCTACTCGTATTGTTTCCAGCTTTCCACCTTGCTGTCCTTGAAGCTTGCGGCCCCGTCATCCATGGCCATTGACGTTTGGGACTTGTAATTGACGGCCTTGCCGCTTTTTTCCTTGCCGCCTTAATCTTACGCAGAATGAAGCTGAGGATGACGGCGCCAATATGCGGTGCCGGACACCGCACCGGACACCGGCACCAGAACCCCTCGTGGCAGCTTCCGCGTCAATGATTTTGCTCAAACTCAGACCGCCCCGTGCCCGGCGCCAGGCGATAATACGTCCCGCCGTCGACAGCCGATCATGGCCAGTTGCGCGTCTCGGCCAATCCGGGCCCTCTTGTGCGCCGCTGTTGCCGGGCTCTTACGCGGCGGCTAGAATTGGCGCCTGCAAAATTTCAGGAATCTTTGGAAGATGCCGCCGGAAATCGCCCACTCCAACTGTCCGCACGATTCCCCGAGCTCGTGCTTGCTCGAGGTCGAGCGCCTCGACGCTCACACCATCGGCCGCGTGCGCGGCGCTAAGGACAATCCCTATACGACGGGGGTCATCTGCGCCAAGGTGGCGCGCTACGCCGAGCGCGTGCACCATCCCGGCCGTCTGACCATGCCGCTACGCCGTACGGGCGCCAAGGGCGAAGGCATCGAGGCCTTCGAGCCGTTGTCCTGGGACGCGGCGCTGGACGAGGTAGCCGAGGCGCTTGCCGGCGCCACCGAGCGTTACGGCGCGGAGGCTGTGTGGCCGTTCTACTACGCCGGGACCATGGGGCTCGTCCAGCGCGATGGGATCGAGCGTTTCCGCCATGCGCTGAAGTATTCGCGGCAGTGGAGCACTTACTGCACAGCGCTGGCCGACGCCGGGTGGCTGGCCGGGACCGGCACCAAGCGCGGCGTCGATCCCCGCGAAATTGCGGTCTCCGACCTCATCGTGGTGTGGGGTGGCAACCCGGTTTCCACCCAGATCAACCTCATGACCCACATCAGCCGCGCCCGCAAGGAGCGCGGCGCCAAGCTGGTGGTGGTCGATCCCTACCGCACGCCCACCGCCGAGGTCGCCGACATGCACCTGTGCCTGCGCCCCGGAACCGATTCGGCGTTGGTTTGCGCGGTGCTGCACATCCTGTTCGCCGAAGGCCACGTCGACCGCGACTACATGGCCGAGTACACCGACGTGCCCGACGAGTTAGAGGCCCACGTGGCGCAGCGCACGCCCGAATGGGCGGCCGAGATCACCGGCCTGGATGCGGAGAAAATCGTCGAATTCGCCCGCCTCTATGGCCGAATCAAACGCAGCTACATCCGCGTCGGCTACGGCTTTTCACGGTCGCGCAACGGCGCCGCCAACCTACACGCCGTGACATGCCTGCCGGCGGTGACCGGCGCCTGGCAGCACGAAGGCGGCGGCGCCCTTTATTCCAACATGTTCATGTTTCCCATCGACGCCACCCTGATTCAGGGTCTCGACGTGTTCGACAAGGATGTCCGGATGCTGGACCAGTCGCGCATCGGGCCCATCCTGTGCGGCGAGGAGCGCGACATCGGTGACGGCCCGCCGGTCGCCGCGCTGTTCATCCAGAACACCAACCCCATGACGGTGGCCCCCGAAAGCCTTAGGGTGCGCGAGGGATTTTCCCGCGACGACCTGTTCATCTGCGTGCACGAGCAGTTCATGACCGAGACCGCGGCCATGGCCGACATCGTGTTGCCGGCAACCACCTTCCTTGAGCACGAAGACATCTATATCGGCGGCGGCCACACCTTCATTTCGGTGGTGCGCAAGGTCATCGAGCCGCTCGCCAAGTGCCGCTCAAACCACGAGGTGATCTGCGCCCTGGCCAAGCGTCTGGGCGCGGAGCACCCGGGCTTCGAGATGACGGCCTGGGAGATCGTCGACGCCACGCTGAAGGCTTCCGGCCTGCCCGACGCGGAAACTGTCCACCAGGCGCACTGGCACGATTGCGCGCTGCCCTTCGACGATGCGCACTTTCTCAGTGGGTTCGAGACCTCTGACAAGCGCTTCCATTTCAAGGCGGACTGGGCCCGTGTCGGCGGCAATCCCGGGCCCATGCCCATCCTTCCCGACCATGTGGCGATCATCGACGAAGTCGATGCCGAGCATCCCTTCCGCCTGGTCGCGGCGCCGGCGCGCAACTACCTAAACTCCAGCTTCACCGAAACTCCGACGTCGCGCAAGAAAGAGGGCCGGCCCACAGTTCTCGTCCACCCTGGCGACTGTGCGGACCTCGACTTCGCCGACGGCGACCGGGTACGTATCGGCAACCGCCTGGGCTCGGTGGTGGTGCACGCGCGCCCCTTCGACGGTCTGCAACGGGGCGTCGTGGTCGTCGAGAGCATCTGGCCCAATGTCGCCTTCGAAGAGGGAAACGGCATCAACACCCTGGTCAGCGCCGATCCTGGCCCGCCCCGTGGCGGCGCGGTGTTTCACGACACCGCGGTCTGGCTGCGAGCGGCTTATCCCAACGGTTCTTGATATTGACCCCTGGCACCGTCGTCACAAGCGATCAATATCGATGACCGTTGGAATTTATCCATCCGTGGCGGCCAAGAGACGGGCCCGTATCGTCACCATCGGCAACGAAAAGGGCGGCAGCGGTAAGTCGATGACCGCCATGCACCTGTCGATCGGGCTCTTGCGCAGCGGTCGCTCGGTGGCCACCCTCGATCTCGACCTGCCCCAGCGGAGGCTGACGCGCTACATGGAGAACCGGCGGGCCTACGCCGCAGCCCACGGCCTGACGCTGCCCATGCCTGAGCACGAGACCTTGGCCGCCGTCGCCCCTACCCATAGCGGGCAATCCGAGGTCGCCGGCGAGGACCGACTGGAGGGCGTCGTCGAGCGGCTTCTCGACGGCCACGACATGGTCGTCATCGACACGCCGGGCACCGACAACGTATTGAGCCGCACGGCGCATTCCCTGGCCGACGTGTTGGTCACGCCTCTCAACGACAGCTTCATCGACCTCGACGTCCTGGCCCGCGTCGACGGGGCCAGGATGAAAATCCTCGGCCCCAGCCACTACTCCGAGATGATCTGGGAACAAAAGATGAGGCGCGCTCAGCGCGACGGCGGTTCCATCGACTGGATCGTCATGCGCAACCAGGGGCTCACCATGATGGACCTTCGCGAGGCCAGCGGCGCGCAGAAACTCACCATTTTCCACCTGGCGGCGCGCCAGGAGGTGCGCTCCCTCATCGAAGCCCTCGGTCTCCCCTGACTGGCGCCTGCGCCGGCCACACGCTAAGCTAGTGGATAGGCGGGGGGAAGTGTGCCTGGCGAGGCACTCTTTCACATCCCGGGAAATCATGGACTTCGAGATGGCGGAGAGCGACTCCAAGCTTCCGAGCAGAAAATCGTCAAACGCCGATGTCGCCACATTCCTGAGTAAGGTTGCGGCGACGCCGATGAACAAACGGGCCGGCCAGCGCGGCCGGCTGATCTTCGCGCTCGACGCCACGGCCAGCCGCCAGCCCACCTGGGACCGCGCTTCCCGGACCCAGGGCGAGATGTTTGGGGCTACGACCAGCCTGGGCGGTCTGGAAATCCAACTCGCCTTCTACCGGGGCTTCGGTGAGTTCAGGGTGAGCCCCTGGACGGCGCAATCGGCGGAACTCCTCGAACGCATGATCTCGGTGTTTTGCCTGGCCGGCGAGACCCAACTCCGCAAGGTCCTGCGCCACGCTATCAACGAAACCGGGAAACAGAAGGTCAACGCGCTGGTTTTCGTCGGCGACTGCCTCGAGGAAGACGTCGACGAGGTCGGCCACGTAGCCGGGGAACTGGGCTTGGTGGGCGTGCCCGCCTTCATGTTCCAGGAGGGGGCCGATCCCATCGCCTCCTTCGCCTTCGAGCAGGTGGCGCGGCTCACCAACGGCGCCCATTGCCGACTCGATTCGAGCAGCGCGCAAACCTTGCGTGATCTGTTGAGCGCCGTCGCCGTTTTCGCGGCTGGCGGCCGGCCGGCCCTCGAGGATCTGGCGAAGCGTCGCGGCGGCGAGGCTCTGAGGCTGGTCCACCAGGTCAAGCGGGGCTGAATCCGTGCTGCCTTATTTCATTCTCGGTGTTGCCTTGCTAACCGGCGTGGTCCTGGCCGGGCGCTGCTTCATGACGGCCGAGCCGCGCTCGATCATCAGCGTCTTCAAATGGGTCGGTCTGGCCATCGTCATCGTGGTCGTCGTCTTTTTCGCCGTCACTGGGCGGTTGGGCTGGGCCCTGATGATGTTGCCGGTGCTCCTGCCCTGGTTCATGCGTTTTCGCACCCTGGCGCGCACCGCCAAGAATTTCTCACGCATGTCGGCAGCCATGGGCGGTGGCGGCGGTGCTGGTCAAGGCTCCAAGGTCGAGACCCGCTTCCTGCGCGTCACCCTCGATCACGGCAGCGGTGTCATGGAGGGCGAGGTGTTGGAGGGGGAATACGCCGGGCGGGTGCTGGAGGAACTCTCCCTCGGCGAACTGGTCGACCTGTTGCGGACCTGCTGGGTGGAGGACGAACGCTCGGCGCAGGTCCTCGAGGCCTATCTCGACCGCAACCAGCAGGATTGGCGCGAACAATACAGCACCGGGGACGCCGGGACGGGCCGCGCGGGCGCTTCGGGCAAGGGCGCCATGAGCGAGCGCGAGGCCTACGAGGTGCTCGGCCTCGAGCCCGGCGCTGGCGCCGACGAGATCAAGGAGGCCTACCGTTACCTCATCGCCAATTTGCACCCTGACCACGGCGGCTCGTCCTACCTGGCGGCTAAAATCAACCAAGCCAAGGACGTGCTGCTGGGGGGGTAGGTATCCGCTGGGTGCTGGCGCTTGCGGCCCCGGCGCGGCTGTGGCACAAAGCGGCGCCAGCGTCGTTGCCGGTGCCCTTTCGGTGAGCCCCTCTCGAAGGAAATTCAATGGCAGAGCCTGTTCGCACGGCGGTGTTTCCAGTGGCCGGCCTGGGCACGCGCTTCCTGCCGGCCACCAAGGTACTGCCCAAGGAATTGCTGCCCGTCGTCGACAAGCCGCTCATCCACTACGCCGTGGCCGAAGCGCTGGAAGCCGGTATCGAGGAAATCGTTCTGGTCACCGGCTCCGCCAAGTCACTGACCGAGGATTATTTCAAGGGCGCCCCGGCGCTCGAGCGCGCCCTTGCAGAGCGCGGCAAGAAAGCCGAGCTCGTGGCCGTGAGCGAGGGCCTACTGGCACCGAAAAAATTGTCTTTCGTGCGCCAGGAGGAGCCGCTGGGGCTCGGCCATGCGGTGTGGTGCGCTCGCCAATACGCCGCCGACGGGCCCTTCGCCGTGGTGCTGCCCGACGACCTCATCCTGGCGCGCCCCGGTTGTCTCAAGCAGATGATGAAGGTCTACGCCACCCTCGGTGGCAATCTGGTCGCTACCGAGGACGTGCCCCGCGAGCACACCAACCGTTACGGTATCCTCGACGTAGTCGAGGACGACGGCTGGCTGGCCCGCGCCAGGGGATTGGTGGAGAAGCCCGATCCGGCCCAGGCACCCTCGACGCTGTCGATCATCGGGCGCTATATCCTGCAGCCTGACGTATTCGAGCACCTCGACAAGCAGGAGCGCGGGGCAGGGGGCGAGATTCAACTCACCGACGCCATGGCGGCGACCATCGGCGACGTGCCGTTCCACGGATTGCGCTTCGCGGGCCGGCGTTTCGACTGCGGCGGCAAGCTCGGTTTCATCGAGGCTAATCTAGCATTCGCTCTGGAGCGCCAGGATTTGGAGCAGGGGGTGCGTGAATTATTGAAGGGATACGGTTGATCCCCGGACGCCCTTCACTGCCGCGCCGGAGGGAACCCGAGGACGAGGGAAGGATGGCTAAATGCGTATCGCGATGATCGGA